>NZ_QPIP01000085.1 GCF_003344345.1 Wolbachia endosymbiont of Cylisticus convexus
CCCCGTACTCCGTACTAGAGTACGATGATCCAACAAATTCTATTGTTTTATTTATGTTCACATTCGTTGTATTTTTTATAAATACTACTCCAAGTGCAGCATATGGGTAATAGTATATCTCATCATAACTACCCGAAAAACTTTTTGTGCATAACTCTCCGTAAATAAATGTTCCTTTACTTCCCTCTATAAAACTTAGTTGTCTTGGCCGATAAAAACTAACGTAATCTGTATCGTATGTATGGCTACCTGCTAGTAATTGCAACATATAGTCGGTTTTTGTTATATCACTACTCCACTTTCCAAGCTCTGTTGTAAAAGTTCCGTGACCAAAGTAATTATTTTTTCTGCCAAGTACACCAAATAAGAAAGGTAATGACCCTGATTCAACCATATTGCGCTTTCTTATTTCATTTATAAGAGACGCTTTTAACTGTTCATCCCGAGTTTTTACCTCATTAGAGATGTTTTCAATTCGAGTTTCTATTTCTCCTATAATTGATGAGCCAGATGGTACATTATTAACAGCACGAAAATCTTCTACTAAACCTTTAAGACCATCTTTATGACTATTACTAATGCTATTTATTGCTGCAATATTGGCATTCTTTCTCGTATCAAGTAGTGATATATGCGAATCTGATGATGCTTTTAAAGTATTTAAGGAATTATCCCTAAGCTTGTTGATTTCATTAACAGACTCTGTTTTTACTGCAGTTATTGCTGATATTGAGTTTGTTTTATTGCTGTTTATATCATTTAGGTGTTTTTTTGCACTATCAAGAAGTTCTTTTAGCTTACCATCAGTCATCTGTACAATTTCAGAAACCGCACTTTTGTCGACTATTGATTCCAATGCCTTAGCAAGATATGCAAGCTGATCTGGTGTACTGTTTTCTGCTAAATCCTTAAGCCTCTTTTGTAGTACATCAATTATCTCTTTTACCTCAGTCATCTGCACAATGTCAGCAATAGCTTTTTTATCTGCTATCAATTCCAGTGATTTTGCAAGATATGCCAGTTGATCAGGTGTGCTGTTTGCTGCTAAATCCTTTATCCTTTGGTATATTGCTTCTTTCATTCCCAAAAATTCAAAAAAGTTTCAAATCTAAATCGTTTAAAATTATTTTTTAGTTGATTATGCTCATCTTCTCTTTCGGTAATATCTTCATCTATTTTTTCTATAGCTCTTCGAATACGTACCACATCTTGAACTGCAATATTTTCTGGATGAGGCAGTGGATATCCTCGTTTGGTTTGGTCAACAGTCATTATGTGACAATCACTCTGAGATTTTTTACCTTAGGGCGATAAACAACTGTTCCACTTAAAACTAATTTTACCCTAGTCTCATTGCCATTAAAGTTTGTCAGCACATGAGTTCTCTCTACCCAATTTTCTCCAATTGGTTTTCCTGATGTTAAATTTACTAATTGCCATCCTTTGACGCTTTGTTCCACATATGCTTTAACATCTGCAGTGCCAGGTATTAGCGCATCATATGTTATGGTGATCTTGGTGTTAGCTCCTGCTGTAATGCTTCTCGTTACATAATCTCCGGACTCTGAAAGATTACCTAGAACTAGCTGTAACCCAGGATAGAGAACAGGACTTTTTTCTCGCCCTCCTTTTAGGCTTGCTTTTACCGTTAGCTCTCCAGATAATCTTTCACGCAGTGCGAGTGGTAAATTATCAGACAGAAAGTTTTCTTTTCCCTCTTCATCTGTTAAGATAAATTCTACATTGGTATCAAATGCTACTTTTTCAACATTTGTTAAAACTATTAAATCTGATACGTTGTTTACAGTAACTTTCCCAAGATCAATAACATAAGAATTTTCGCTAAATTTTGCAGCTAGTAATCGAAACGTTAAATCTAAATTTTGATGTGGAGTCCAAGTACTTGCATTGCTTGATGAAAGTAATACTCCTACTTGATAAGGTTGACTGGTTACCCATCTACTGTTTACTGCATCATATTTGCCAAGTTCTGCTACTTTGACCGCATTTTCCCCGTCATCGGTAAGTAAAACTATCGCATATTCCTGCCCTGCATGACAAAACACTGGTGACCAAGTTATACGTGTTGCTGTGCCATTGGTATTGATCTTAGCTGGCTCGATGGAATTTTCAGCGATAACTGTTTGCGAGGGCACTCCAACTGTTGTTTCTCTAATCTGCACAACAACACGTTTTTTGCCTTTATTTACAAACCATAGCTCCACGCCTCCTATGTGTCTGCTCTCATTTAGCGTAAATGTTTGCGCTAAAGGATCAACTCTTCTTGCTGCAATAACTCTTCTTCTTTCTTCTATGGTAATTGTTTTTTTACCAGTATAAGTTGCTTCTCCATAGCTTCCTTTATCCCCATAAAACTGTACTAATTTAGTACCTGCTGGAATATTTGCTGGTATTTTTATCTTTCCACTTATTCGTCCTTGATTTTCCACTTTTTTCCTCTATGCTATGGGTTGAATGCTTATGCCATCAAATTTTACTTCCTTAAGCTTTTCATCTGGCTCAAAACCTTCGATCTCAAAATTCTGTACTGCTTCTCTCATAAATTCAGCTTCGTATGTTCGCTTGACAATAGCTCTGTGGTTTCCGTAACATTAAAAACTCTTGTCACTGGACTTTTCCAGTTTGTTTTTACCTCTGTCCAGTGGTCAATGTTTTTATTTAGAGTAATTTGCACCGGTACTGGATCAAAAGCTTGATATGGATTAATTCTTTCTCCTTTAGTCTGTAAAAGCTGCTCTAGTACCGGTTCAAGTTCATACGGCAATAAATAACGTTCTTTACTCCTTTCAACATCAATGATTTCTACGTTTATTGGTAATATCAGTTCCTTGTTTACTATTGCTGCAAACTGAACAATTCCTTGATCACGCATATCATCATCAAAGAAGGGATCAACAAATACTCCTTTTTTGGCTGTCGGATCCCTTGAATTTGCATCATTACGCAAACGCTCCTCTGCAACTAGCGCATAAAGATCGCTTATTCCCCTTTTCATTGCTTCAAGCTCATTCATCGGTACAGCATGGATCGCATTATTCATTACTTTCACCCCTTCTTTTCCCCGGTTTTCCACGTCTGATGAATGTAGCAGAGTAAAAGTTGTCCGCTAGGGGCTTTAGGCATCGATGGTTTCCAAGGATGCGCAATTCCTTTTATTCTCCTTACTACCCCTTTTGCGTCTATGGTGATTAAATCATAGCGGGGCATTTTCCAGGTGTAATCAACTAGTACCAAAGAACCATCAACTGCCCCTTTTATTTTACATCCTTCTTCACTTATATCCTCAGGGCTTACATGAGTTCGACAGCGGTAGGTTATTTGATAACTACTTCCTGGTGCTGGTTCTCTTCCTGGTAATGACCAATCAACATTTCCACTACTTAGCTTATAATCTGTACTGTTTTCATAAATAACATTGCCTTGTTTAATCTGGATAATTTCTAGCACTGCAGAGTCAGGTATCGGATCTACAACTCCAGAGTATGAACCATGGGTCATAGTAATCGTCTTCTGAACGGTAATATCTACCTTTTTTATCTCGCTTATCGGAGAATCATGAACCTTAAGCTCCATTACTTTTTGGCTATTTGGCTGAAAAGTATGAGATTCTGATGCAACTGTCTTTATGTCTGGATCTTCATCAAAATAAGCTCGAATACTGTGGGATAATTCTATTTCATAGCCATCAACACGAGCTTTACCTCCATTAACCACAAATACCTGTCTCTTTCGACCTTTTTTTCCACCCCTTTCCTCTTCCTTCTGCAGAAACATTACTTCTAGGCCACTTACGACGTAGGAACCATTTGCCTCTTTATCATAACGAGCAAGAGCTGTGGTTACTATATTTGCTTGTGGTGGCGGTGAATGTTCTATCAGTACTCCATTTTCAATGTTATAGATTGGATAAAACTCTCCTTCAGAAAAACGTGGAGAAACACCTTCTGCTTGATATCCCCAAATGGTGGAAACTTTAAGCCTTGCTGCCCCTACTTCTTGGTAATTGCGTGTACCAACTGCAGGATCACGAAGATTTTCATCCTCAAGTTCTGTAATCGTAGATTCTAGATAATAAACACCGATGCGAACTGTAGTACTCAGTGGAATAACAAACTCTTTTTCCTCTACTTTTCTCACCGCTCCACGAAGATAGATTTTTCCTGATTCAAGCGTAACTTTTTCCCCATCTATAATACAATTGCTTCCTGTTATAACATCACCATCACGGAATATTGCATCACCTATGCCTTTAAGCTTAGAGAGAGCATACTCCTGAGTCTCGTTTAATTCTGCAGACTGTAGACCTCTTCCTGCTAGAAACAAGCTTTTCTCATATTCTTTGTCAGGATTGAAGCGGTTATAATAGGCGTTTAAAGTCATCTTTTTCCCTTTTTCTAAAATGTTACAACAAATGAAAAAGTTTCCCGGGTTGCTGAAGTCCTAATGAGCGGTACTGTATGTTCTAAAACTAATAAAATTCCATGGTCTTCTATATCTTGAGGTTCAAAATATCTCTGTCCTTCAGGCAATTCTTTTTTTACTTTTGTACCAACCATAACCCCTAATTCCCTTATCACTTGATTTGCTGCGTCCGTGAAATCGAAAGTGAATTTAAGGTAGAGATTGTTGGTTGGTACATTTGAGGGCCTAAACCTTCCAGAAGGGGTCAAAAGCTCTCCATTCTCATCACCTGTGCAGAAGAGTATCTCATCAACAACACGACGTCCAACTTCCTTAATTAATGTTGCAGAAGTAATGAGTTCCTGTGGTGTATCTTGAGTATAATCTATAGTGACTGTACCGCCTGCCGCAATGGAGCTGTTTTCTGTGCACTGAATAACACCAGTACTGCTATCAACTGTATAATCAATACTTGGCTGATAAATTATCTGTCCTGTAGTAACCTTCACATCTTTGACGGGGTGGTGATCTAGAGCTATTTCACCCTCAACAAAAACTTTTTTGACCTGATGGCTACTTTCCCAATTGGCATCACCACTACCCCAAGCAAGATGTATCGGCTGCTCTTTTATACTTGCGGCTATTGCTGCCCGACCTGATTGTGTAAGAATTGACATTTTTTCCCCTCTTACTATATATATACCGGATTTCTCACATGTTTTTCCGGAAAAAATGAAAATTTTTTTTGAAGTGCATTTCTATGCTTAAACATTCTTTTATCTTAAAAAACCAGAACTACTTTTTTCTTTCAAGAATATCGAAACAATGCTTTTTGACATATTGAAAATCGAGATTAGCTAGCTCACAAACAGTTTCAAAAGATTCAGAATTTAACCATTTTATCGCTTCTTCTTTCAGCTTTACGTTTTTTCCTACTGCATCTTTCATAGCCCTCTCAATGACAGCAATCCAGTTCGTCGTACCTCAAAACGGGACCTACCGTCTTAAGCATCAAGATAAAAATTGTTGTTTTTTATCATGGCATTTAAACAAACGACGATTTTTCTCATCACAGCAACTAATGCAACCTTAGTGGCTTTACCAGAGTCAACCAAACGCTGGTAAAGTGCTTTCATTTTCCTATTATGACGAATAGCAACCACGGCAGACATGTATAATGCTTTTCGAGCATAAAATCTGCCACCTATGATTTGAGCTTTACTCACTTTCCTTCCGCTTTCATTGGTTTTTGGTGCAACTCCAATTAGACAAGCTATTTCCTTATTATCTAGCCTGCCAAGCTCAGGTACCTCTATGAGTAGGATACTTGCTATTTTTCGTCCAACACCTTTATAGCTAGTTAGCAGTTTGCTTTTTTCCTTCAAATCAGGGTCAGAGTTTATTATACCTTCTATATCCTGTCTAATTTGCTCTAATTGTTTTTTGGCAAATTCTACCTGTTTTTCTATATATTCCCTAGCTTTCCCTGTAACCTTATGTAAACGACACATATTTGCGTGAACATCGTCGTTTAGGTTGCGCTCAACTGCCCTTAATTCTTTTAGTTCTTCTTGCTTTTGTGAAACTATGCATTCTACTACCTCATCATTTTTCGTGATAAATTCGGCATACTTTTCTAGCAATTTTGCATCTAATTTGTCTGTTTTTGCAAAGTGGTTGCAGGCTTTTGCGAACGCATATACCCGGTTTGGGTGAGCTCTATGAACAGCTATGTTATGTTCTCGCAACAATTTTATGACAAGTTTTTCGTAACCGCCTGTTGATTCTACTGCACATAACTTAACAAATATATTGTTAGTCATTCTTGATCTTATAAACTCAGATATAGCCCTTTCTGCATTCTCTATACGCTGATGTTTATTGTCGATTGAGATATCAAGTGTTTTTTTTGAAACATCAATACCCATAAAAACTATTCTAGCCATTTTTATACCTATAAATATAATCAAATAATAACGTAAATGCTGTACAGGGTTGTAATTCGATCTTTTAGATCCTTCTACCGTTCGTACTACATTATTTTAAGCTAGGAGTGTACTAAGGTCCCTACGATTTTTACCAATCAACCCAGTTGACAGTATCACTCCTTGCTTGTCATAGTCTTGCGACTTTGATTTAATATACAACCCAATCATTTTGAACATTTTTATTTTGTTCTGGAGTAATAATTGTAGTAATCTTGTTTTTTTCTCCATACCGATCAGCTTCAATACCAACTTTTGCAGTAAACTCTAACCCGTTAAAATCAGCTATAGAGTTGATTTTTCTAGCAGTAACTGCTTTCTCTGAAGTATCATGTGCATGAATATTTCGTGCTGACTCCAAAATGCTTCTAAGCATAGAACGTCCAGATTCTCCCCAAGTATCTTCTCCTTCAACGCTTGCTTTGCCACTTTTAATACCAATTACTTGAAAAATCTTACGTTTTGTATATAGACCTTCAGTGACAGTAAATTCAGCGTTTAAATAGATGCTGCCAGTAGTGTAGCTTTTAGTGAACCAATTTTCATAACCTCCAGGTTTAATGGCCATTTTGACTTTTACCGCTGTACCTTTTGGTATTAAATTACTTTGTGATTTTGCCGTATTAAAATCAGTTAAAAAATCTGATAGCATATTGTCCTCCTATAAATTAATTGCAAAACGAAAAAAAGAATCAACTCCATTGGTCTACAAGTTTCCAACGACCATTTATCTTATCGACAAGCTTGCTTGCCACACGTTCACCATTACGCAGTTCAAATACTATCTGACGTACAGTACTTTCTTCATCATGAGCAAACATCACCATACCAGTACTATAAAATCCCCTCAAAGAACCAGCTCCGCTCAAACCCTGAAATGGATCTTCTTCCAGCATTTTTTTCGATAATTTTTTTGTATGATGAGTGAGTACAATACAAGCATCTGGATTGACAGCACTGCGTAGCTTTTCAAGAGTCTTTTGCAAAAAGAACAACATAGCACTATTATCATTTTCATTGCCATATTCACTGCTAAAGATGTTACGCAATGGATCTATGGCCAAAACATCAGGTTTAAAGCGTTCATTCACAATTTCCTTGATCTCACTTATTTCATCATGATTAAATGATAAGTGCACCTTTGGCGTAATGATTAAGTTGTTAGCAGCTACATTCAAAAGTTCATTATCAAGTTGAAGTTGTTGCAACCGTTCTTTCATGTAGTCATATTCGATTTCAGTTTGCAGGTAGAAAATTTTCATAGGCTTACTTGGAGTCATACCTAAAAATGAAGCTCCAGCAGCCATGTGGACGAGCCAAGAGATCAAAAAGTCGCTTTTGCCAATTTTAGGTGGGCCACCCAGTACCAATAGACCTCTTTTTGTTAAAATTCTTGGTGAGATTATATCTTCTGGTATTGGCGATTGATCACTTAAATATTCCTTTACGCTATAAAAAGGGATTTTTTGACCGATGTTGAAAAAGCTTTGTTGTTTGGTAGAAGTCATAGTTTTAAATCCTCCTGATTAAGTTTTATCGCTATGACTCCCCCACCAGAACCGTGTTCCCGCACACGGCTCCACAATGTAGTATTCACAGCATTTCCTATTTTGTATATAATGAGTAGCATATTCTTGGTTTTGGTAATGGATTAACTTGTAGATAATGTATAAATTGCTTTGAATTCACACTCTTCTTCTGACTACGTCGGTTTATCCATTTATATGCTAGCTTGATTATCCGCCAGAAGAATTTATTCAACCAACGATAATTTCCGCTAACTCCGAAGTAGTTATAGTGCCCTGTTAGTTTTGCTTTAAGTACTGGCCACCAGTCTCTAAGGTGAACCTTGTTTCGGATCTTTTTCACCCATTCTTTGGTTTCTTTTAGTTTTCTAGATAGACTTACTTTCGAGGTTTTATGACCTATCATTACTCTACCTTTACGACTTCTTGTACCATAATGGGTGAATCCTAGAAAGTTGAAACTTTCCGTTTTTCGTTTCTCCCTTGTTGCCACTCCTTTTTGCCAAACTTTACTATTCTTGTTTTGTCTTCAGATATTTCCAGTCCAAATTTTCCTAGCCTTTGTTTCAGTGACTCTAAGAGTTCTCTAGCATCTTTTTCTCTTTCGCAGCAAAACAGGTGATCGTCTGCATACCTAACTAGCTCCATATAACCTTTAGATCTTAGCTTGAATTTCTTTTCAAACCACAAATCCAGCACATAATGCAAGTATATGTTAGCTAGTATAGGACTTATTATTCCCCCCTGAGGTGTGCCTAGTTCAGTTGCTTCGTAATGTCCTGACTCAACTATTCCTGCCTTAAGAAATCGCTTGATCAACCACAATAAGTTTGGGTCTGTTATCCGTTCTCTCAAGCATCTCATTAGCCATTTGTGCTGGACATTATCAAAGAATTTCTTGATATCAACTTCTACTACATAGTTAGTTGGTCTGTACATAACTGCTTTATTTAGTGCATTTACCGCTTGATGACAGCTTCTACCAGGACGAAAACCATATGAGTTATCCAGAAAGTTAGCTTCATAAATATTTTCTAATATCTTCTTCAGCATTATCTGGACTAACTTATCTTCTGTTGATGGTACCCCAAGTCCGCGTTTTTCTTTGCTTACAGCTTTTGGTATATATACTCTTTTCACTGGTTGCGGTTGATATTGCTTTCTCTTCATACTATCCACCAGAGTGCTAAGCTTCTCTTCAAGATTTTCTCCATAAGCTTCTACTGTCACCTGGTCTATACCACATGCCTTTTTAGCTCTTTATAACATTCAGCAAGATTCTCTGCGTTTATCAGATGAATTAACGATGTAAATTTCAATCGTTTATCTTGCCTGGCTCTTACTGTTATCTGATTTAGTTTTCTTTGCACGTTATTCCAACCTCCGTTGTATTGGCATAGCAATCCCTAAACCAGTCACTATATTGCTCCCTTGTATGTGGCTTTCCCACACTCTGAGTACTATCAGTCAGTCCGACTTCCTTTGCATCTTCCGTTAGTCCTCGCCTTTGTTGACTTGTTCCAACGTACCTTAATAGGAATACAAAGGATCTCTCCCAAGTTTACGTAAACTCCATCTCAACACGTGATACGGCCTCAGATCCCGATAGAGTGAGTGATAACTTGCCTTA
>NZ_QPIP01000086.1 GCF_003344345.1 Wolbachia endosymbiont of Cylisticus convexus
AACCACAATAAGTTTGGGTCTGTTATCCGTTCTCTCAAGCATCTCATTAGCCATTTGTGCTGGACATTATCAAAGAATTTCTTGATATCAACTTCTACTACATAGTTAGTTGGTCTGTACATAACTGCTTTATTTAGTGCATTTACCGCTTGATGACAGCTTCTACCAGGACGAAAACCATATGAGTTATCCAGAAAGTTAGCTTCATAAATATTTTCTAATATCTTCTTCAGCATTATCTGGACTAACTTATCTTCTGTTGATGGTACCCCAAGTCCGCGTTTTTCTTTGCTTACAGCTTTTGGTATATATACTCTTTTCACTGGTTGCGGTTGATATTGCTTTCTCTTCATACTATCCACCAGAGTGCTAAGCTTCTCTTCAAGATTTTCTCCATAAGCTTCTACTGTCACCTGGTCTATACCACATGCCTTTTTAGCTCTTTATAACATTCAGCAAGATTCTCTGCGTTTATCAGATGAATTAACGATGTAAATTTCAATCGTTTATCTTGCCTGGCTCTTACTGTTATCTGATTTAGTTTTCTTTGCACGTTATTCCAACCTCCGTTGTATTGGCATAGCAATCCCTAAACCAGTCACTATATTGCTCCCTTGTATGTGGCTTTCCCACACTCTGAGTACTATCAGTCAGTCCGACTTCCTTTGCATCTTCCGTTAGTCCTCGCCTTTGTTGACTTGTTCCAACGTACCTTAATAGGAATACAAAGGATCTCTCCCAAGTTTACGTAAACTCCATCTCAACACGTGATACGGCCTCAGATCCCGATAGAGTGAGTGATAACTTGCCTTATCGTTACCCTTCTTGCTGTCTTCCACTATATGCAACGTGTCGACCCCTATGACATCGAGAATTTCGGGACTCAATACCTTCACTTTCGTTGTACCCTGTGTTGTCCATTCCACTAGCTTTACTACGCTCGTTACCTTACGCAGCATAGTAGTTTGTTCCAGGTTGCTGGCTAGGCTTTGCCTGGATTGGATTTTCACCAACTGGACTTTACGCACTTTGCTTGGCGCACGCATCTTTCCTCCTTTAATGCTGTTTTTAAATAGCTCGTTAAGCCCCCTTGCGTATGATGATCCCTCGTCCTTCAAGTTGCTTTATTGCTGCATTTTTCTGCTTTTCAGTGATATTTGCTGGCCATACAACTGCATGATCAGCAAGAAGAGCAATACGAGTAATTATTATTGCTTTAGTATCTCCATCTTTGCTATTTACATCACTTGTTATTACACCTATCGCTGTTTGTGTGCCATCTGTTCCAGCTGGATTAAGTACCCTAATAAAACCATCGTCCGTCTTTTTGGCAACTACTGCACCAAGCTTAAGATTCTGACCTTTAGCTACTGTTATTGAGTCTCTTGAATATAGATTGGATACTTCATATTTCAAAAGATCGCCTAAATTATTTCCTTCAGTTATACATGTCATGTTTTCCCTCCTTCTTTATTTTACCGCCAAATTTGCTAGTACGGCAATTATAAAAAACTTAAATACTTGATTGTGCTCTAGCTTTAGCTACTTGTATCATCAAATCTTCTGATAAATTTTGTGATAAAGCGCTGAAAATCTCAGCTTTTGTTGTTCGCTCTGCTAGTAGTTCCATTAAAACCTCCCGGGCTTGCTCAATACTTACGCCTTGCTCAATAAATTCTCCTATTTTCTCCGGCATATGCGACAGGTTACATAACCGTATCAATTCCAAAACTTCTCCTTGATACTTTTTGCACCCTATAAGCTTACCTTTTTCAATTAGTTCATCAGAATTTATGGACTGTTCTTTTTGTTCCTTAAGGTTGGTAAAAATTTGTTCATTCATAATATGGCTCCTGTGTTGATTAAAAAATTCAGAAAATGTTATGATATCATCAGCAAGACCTATTTTCACTGCGTTTTCGCCAAAATAAAGACCTGCCTCTGTTGATCGAATCTTTTCAATTGAAAGATCTCTGTTTCTTGCTATTAGCTGCAAAAACATTTCATATAGTCGACCTACTTCTTTTTGTAAGCTTTCTAAACTTTCAGACGTCATTGGCTCATGTGGATTTAAATCGTTTTTTCTACTTCCTGCAAATACTGTGGTATATTTTATTCCTTGTTTCTCATCAAATCTACTTTGATCTATATGACTTGCTATTACTCCTATACTTCCAACACCAGAAGTTCTTCTCACAAATACCTTTTCAGCGCTAGAAGCTATAGCGTACGCTGCAGAATATGCATCATCATTTGCTATCGCTATTATCCTCTTTTTTCCTCTTGCACTGTAAATAAAATCAGCAAGGTCAAACACTCCATTGACCTCTCCTCCTGGACTGTCTATATCCAATATAATTGTCTTTATTTCTTCATCTGCTAATGCTTGTGCAATTTGTTCTTCTATTTGCTCATATGATGTCATCCCTAACATGTAATCAAAAGTTTCTGATTTTTTTGTCAAGATTCCATGTATCGGTATTATTCCTCTTTCACTATTTCTTACTGCATGTTTTATATCTTTAAAGATAGGCTGCTTTCCTGTTTGCAGTGACAGTAATTCAAAACTCCTTGGCTCTACCATTACGCATCTGTTTAGCCATATTGTCTGTTGTTTCATACCACCTCTTGACTCGCAGTAACATCAGAATCAAAACTTAAGCCCAGTTCACCTGCACGTCTTTGATCTTCAGCAATTTCTTGGTCAATTTCTTCTACATCATAACCAAGTTCTGAAACTACTTCTGATCGACTCTTGAAGCCATTTCTTACTGCCATCTGTTGTGCTTGCTGGTCTTTCAGTGGATCCACCCAATCAAACCCTTGTGCTATCCATTTTACTTCTTTTTTTGCTCCTTCTTTCCCCTTTGTCCATTCTTCACCTATGTCTAATTCTCCAGAAAGTAGCGCTAACTCTAACCACCTATCCCATACCGGCCTGCAAAACTGAAATACCATAATGTTATGCTGTAACATTGTACATCTTCTACGAAACTCTATCAGCCCTGCTCGAATGGATGAATAATTAACACCTGTTAAATCTCCTGTTAGCTGTTCATATGTTATCCCTGTGCCTATTGCTATTGCCCTCAGTTGCTGTCTTATGAATGCTTCATAACTTCCTCCTACATCCGATGGTTCTGAGAATTTTATGTCCTCACCCGGGTCTAAAAGCTGCATAGTTCCAGGTTCTAGACCAGATAATGCTACTCCTTGCTCATTTACTTCACCTTCTCCTAAAATATTTGCTTCTGGATCGAGTCTCGTAATAAACCCTGCAAACATCGCTGCTGTCTTTTTTCTCACTAATTCTGCATCATCGTATTGATCAAGCTCATAAAGCTTTAGCAGTATACTCGAAAGCCATGGTTCTCCTCGGATCTGACCAGGTCTTAGTGGTCTATAGATATGTAAAACATCGTTTGCTGGTACTCTCACTGATTCACCAAACGAGCCTTCGCCTGGATGTTCTCTAAATAAGTAATATGCCTCTCTTTGCCCAAGCCTGTTAAACTCAATCCCGTTTCTTATTACATTACCATTGGCTAGTGTTTGATTACTCTTATTATCTAAATGCTCTGATTCCAGTACTTGCAGTTGTAATGGTACGCAAAGACTATCTTTGCATTTTCTTGTTCTCAGCCGTACAAAACATTCTCCTCCTTCTATCATGCTCCTACATACCAGAGCTTGTAATCCGTAAAAATCACTTATCCCGCTACTGTCTGCTTCATCTGTCCATTTCAGCCATAATTCTTGTACTTTCTTCCGAAATTCTGCATCCCTTGCTTTTGATTGTGGTTTTATTCCTGTTCCAATAGAGTTACTTACTATCGTATCAATAATATTAGCAGCATAAGGATTTTTCCTTACCATATCTCGAGAGCGGCTACGTAAAGTTTCAAGACTATGGGAAAGTAAACTATTTATACTTCCTGACTCTGGTTGAAAGTGAAAAAATCTTCTTCCTGAACCTGCTGCATCCCAGGCTGAATTTTTGATTTTTGGCTTACTAAATAGTTGTTTGAAGGTTTTTAGCAGCATCTATAAAATTCCTTTACTCGTTGAAAAAATAATCTTTCTTTTGGCTTTCATACCTGCAATTTTCAATTCAGCCTTAATACGTTGTCTTAAGCTTAGTAAGTCATTTATCTGAACTTCAGCATATCTTACCACATGATCACCATATGCAATTGATACTACTCGCTCTCCGCTTTGTAGCTTCTTTATTGCTTGTTCAACTTGAAACAAATACTCTTCGTTATACATTTTTCATCCATTTACTTTTCACTATCCTTTTGATTTTTACTTTCTGGTTTTTCATTTAAACTATTCCATTTAGCCTCTTGCCACCTATCAATCCCCAGTGCTATAGACGCAGCTCTTGCGTAAATCCTACAGTCTAATACTTCATTTCTTTCTCTTACCTTTTGCCACTCTTGTTTAGTGTATCCTTTCACCACTTTGCTGACTAATTGCTCTGCCGTTAGCTGCTTAAAATATTCAGGTGCATACTCCGGAAAATGACAGTGTCCTGCTGGCACTTTCTCTTCTTCTTTTAAAATATTAAGTAGTTGAAAAAGCTCTGACTTTAATATCGATACTCCTACTGGCCAGAGCTTTATTCCTCTTTTCAGCTTTTGACCACCAACTGTTATATCAACTCTACTTGGGCTACTAAGTGGCACTAGCGCTTTATTTACACCTTTCACTGCCATTACTCTTCCAGATCCTTGATGACCTCTTACCCAGTTGTAAACTTCCTGTGTTGCATACCCTGCATCTACTGCCATCATGCTTATCATGTATTCAAGCCCATTTTTACCGATAAAATGATGATTGAGTAATTCTGAAAGCTTTCCCCATACTTCTCCTCCTCCTGTATCTCCTTCAAATACTCGATAATCTATTGACCAATTTTCACGGCTTTTTCCCCATGCTACAACTTCTACTTCTAAGCGATCTTTTTGAACATCTACTCCTGCTGTGAGGACTACTTCTCCTTTTGGTACTGCGCCAATTTGGTAAGACTCTCTCCTGTTAAATAATTGTTTCCAGTCCGGTACTTCTCCTTTGTCTACCCAAGTTTCTCCTAAAGTGGTATTTATCCATACTTTTAGTAATTGCTCACTTTCTTTTGCATGGAGAAAATCCTCTACTGCTTGTTGCCAACTATACCAGCCAACTGGGCTATATAAGCTTGAAAGGTGAAATCCTTTTTTCTCACCTTTTACTCTATTAGTAGGCCTCCACTCTCCACGATCAAGCATCTCTGTCTTTTGATGATTTTCTATCTTTTCACCACATTCTATACATATATAGTGTGCTGTATTTGGATTTTTATCTTCCCATTTTATTTGTGACCATTTTAGAACTTGATAGTAATTACAATGCGGACATGGAATAAAAAATATCTCTTATCTGTTGCTTCAAATTCTTTCTCAATTCTGCTTATTCCATGAATCGTTGGTGTTGATACTAAAAAAATCTTTCGCCGTGCAAATGTATTGGTACGAGCTATGCTGAGCAGTACTGGATCTCCTTCTCCTCCTGAATCTCCTGGATAGGCATCTATTTCATCAAGAAAGAGATACTTTACTGGCATAGACCTGAGACCCACACTACTGTTTGCTCCAGTTATTACTACTATTCCCCCAGGAAACTCCTTACTTTGCACAGTATTGCCCGAGTCTCTTGACCTTGGGTCTTTTACTTTACTTTTTAAACATGGCGTACTCTCTATTAATGGTGCAAACCTTCCTTTTGACCAACGCTTTCCCATTTCAACTGTTGGCTGCACTACTAGCATTGGACCTGGTGTTTGATCTATGATATAGCCTATCCAATTATTTCCTGCTTCTGTTCCTCCAATCTGCGCTCCTTTCATGAATACTACTTTTTCTGCTGGCGAGGATGGAGATAGTGAATCCATGATTTCTTTAAGATATGGCGTTCTCTCTGTTCTCCATTTCCCTGGCTCTGATGTTGCAGTTGGCGCTAAAACTCGATACTCATTCGCCCACTCTGATACTTTAAGCTGGGAATCTGGTCTCAAACCTTCAGAAAAAGATGTGGCGTATATCATTGTCTGCATCTACTAGTAATTGGTTCTAACTCAACATCATTAACAGTAGAGCTTACTTCTCTACACTCATCCAACTCCATAAACATCTTTTTCTGAAATTCGTTCTCTATATATCTTTTGCTCATCTCACTCATGATTATTGCTATAACAAGTGCAATTATCCCTGTTATTGTTGCAAAAATGATCGCACTGCTTATTGTTGTTGTTATTAACCCTATATATACTGCTACTGCTATTGCGCTGACTGTGATATAGATGCAGATAATATTATTATGTTTTTTCATCCTTTTATCTGCTATTTCTCTCTGTGCTGTATATTTATTATGAAGGGTCGGAAAATTAACAACGGTATCTCTGCAGAGAAATGCCCCACTTTTTTCAGTAAACAAAACTTTAAGTAACTCTAGATTGTTTGACTTGATTGCTAAATGCAAAACAGGTATATAATTTACTCCTTTTTTCAGCAATAACTTTACTACATGTAAATGCCCTTTTTCTGCAGCAAGGTAAATCGGTGATAGACCTTTATTATTTGAAATATCAATATCAATTTCTTCTTTTAAGATAGACTCTACAAGCCCAATTTCTCCTTTTTGTGCAGCTAAATGCAATAGACTATTCTTTTCAGAGCCGTATTTACTACTCATCAAAGCCTTCTTTATCTCAGGTCTATTTTCAGCGTAATCAAATGGTGTCTTGCCCCTATCGTCTTTTACCAATGGATCTATATCTTCTCGAGTTAGTAAAACTTCTATTGTTTTCAGCCTTTCAGCGTAATGTAGTGGTGTTTTATTTTCGTAGTCTTGCAAATTTACTTGAGCATTAGGCTCCTTTATTAAGCATTTGAGGATATCAAGACATAAGTCTCTTTCATCGTAATTAGTATTACTTACAGCTATATGAACAGGTGACAATTTCATTGAGTTTTGTCCCATGCGCGTGCTACTTACATCTGCTCCAAGCTTTAGCAGTAACTTTACTATTTCCAATTTTTTGTTATTAACTGCATAGTGCATTGGTGTCTGATTTCGTGCATCAAAGACATCTATTTCAGCATTTCCTTCTTTCACTAAAATCTTTATAACTTCTACATGTCCTATACCTGCTGCTAGATGTAATGGTGTATGATGCAGAGCATTTCGTACATTAACGTCAATACCTTTTCTGATCAAATATCTAACTGCATTAACTTCACCTATCATTGCAGCTAAATGAAGTAAGCTATCTTGCTCTGATCCGTATTTATTGTTGATTAGCGCTTGCAATATTTCCGCTTTTTTCCCTTCTTTGGCGTAATCAAGAGATGTTTTACCTTCATTATCTTCCACAAAAGGATTAATATTCTTCTTTGTGAGTAACAAATCCACCATGCTTAATTCGTCAAACTCTATAGCGCAATGTAGTGGGGTTTTTCCGTTTAACCCTCTGACATTTACATCTAATCCAGGTTGATTAATGAGGCACTTTATTAATTCTAAACTTAAGTTAGCAGCCATTATTTAAAATTTTATGTTAGATAATTCTTCAAGCGAGTTTGTAATCTCCTCAGTGAGCGTCTTATGAATCTTTTCAGTGTCACTCAGTGATGCAAGCAGCGCTGAAACTCTATTTGGAATATTAAGCAAATTATTACGAACAACTCTTGCTATGTTAAATGCTTCAGTTTTTACCTCTTCAATTGACACAAATTTGCCTATTTCAGCTTTCACTTTAGCTTCCAAAAGTTTACCACGCTCCGTTTCATTTTTTATTCGCGTTTTTAGCAATATCGTTGAAAGTTTTTCCCCGCTCTCTTTTCTTCTCAGTGGCTGATTTGGATCTCTTATTGCTGCTACCGCTTCATTTGCTTGTTCTCGGTCAATGAGTCCATCTTTGAGTTCAACGATTCCTTTCTTTACCAAAGAACAGACATATTGCCTCGAAAACCCTTTTTTCCTTGCCCATTCTGCTTGCGTTATTTTCACCTTTTTTTCTCCTTTTTTAGCACTGCTCAGCTATAATTTCGTAAGTAGTTAACATTTGAAATATGTCTAACGCTAAAGAAGGCCTGGGGTCAGGACCACCAAACCCGCCAGCCTGGCCAAAAGGACCCACTTTTTATGATATTTCCAACGTATTAAAATCTTTACTAAAATTCATAACATAGAACATTAATGCTAAAGAATCTGCTTCATTATCATCTGTTGGACAAAAACCCTTTTCCTGCACTGCTTCAATTACATCAGCTTTACTTGCATTGCCCTTGCCAGTTATAAAACGTTTAATAGTCTTAACCGAAACACCTTGATAGGGAATATTACTTTCTTCGCACCAAGCAGAAAGGTGTGCTAAAAACCCTCCATAGATATGTGCAGCATCAGTTCCTAGATGTCTTCTCACTTCTTCAAAGTACACAACTTCAATACCTGGAAATTTATACTTAAGTGCATTAAGCCAATTACGAAAGTTTAAAAACTGCACTCCACCACCACTAAACCTGCTAACATGAAAACTCTTACTTCCACTTTGTACTATTCCATCATGTAAAATAGTCCAACCAGTTTGTTTACCAAGATCCAGTGTGAGCATTTCCTTTCAATTGTTGTGTACATATATATACAAGATTTGAAAAATTTTCGTCCAAAAAATCTTCAATTTTTGAAAAATTTTTTATAATTCTCGAATTTGAAAACCTTACTTATCCTAAACATGATTTTTCTACTTCTAGAGGTTTTTTTATTATTCTACTTTTATATGTTTTTATATATGTGTATATTTTTATATATGTATTATATATATATATTATATATAAGGGTTTTAGGAAGCTAGAATCC
>NZ_QPIP01000087.1 GCF_003344345.1 Wolbachia endosymbiont of Cylisticus convexus
AAATTGCTCAGCGTACTAAAGAAGATATACAAAAGGAGTTACTGGATAATGCGAAGCTTTGTGCATTTGATAGTATGCGTTTCTATTATGATAATCATACTCACCAATATGCAGGTCATTCTCACCAAAAAGCTAAATCTTATGAGATTCAAGCGGAAGCCGCAAAAAGCATTCTAGCAGCACCAGAATCTATAGATGAAAAGGATAAAGAAATTATAGAACCTTTAGCAAAAGTCCGTGGTATTACGGTTATTGAAATGGCAAGAATAATTGAGGAAAAAGTGAAAAAAGCAGTAAAAGCAATAATTAAATGTGAAGAGCTTGAAGATTTAGCCAAAAGAAAGATTGAAGAAGCCAAAAGTGAAAATGAGCTACAGACTTTGCTAGATGATTTCAGGAAAAAAATACAAAGAAATGGCTGAAGAATTTTTACATGGCGTAAATGTTATTGAGGTAACCTCAGGAGCAAAGACAGTACGTACAACTAAATCATCAGTGATAGGTGTAATTGGTACTGCACCTGAAGCTGATGAGCAAAAGTTTCCGCTAAATAAACCAGTGTTAATTGCAGGAAGCTTAAAAGAAGCAGCAAGACTTGGAAAGAGTGGCAGTTTACCTTCTGCAACAAACGGAATATTTTCCCAGATTGGTGCAACAGTAGTAGTTATTCGAGTTAAAGAAAGTGAAACTATCCAAAATATAATTGGCGGTGTTGATAAAGAGACTGGAGAGTATCAAGGGATAGAGGCATTCCTCAGTAGTGAAAGCATAGTTCATATTGCTCCAAGAATATTAATTGCACCTCAGTTTACTCATCAGTTACCTGAAATAGATGGAGTAAATCCAGTAGTGAGTGCTTTAATTTCCATAGCAGAAAAATTAAGAGCTATAATAGTTGCAGATGGACCAAATACTAATGATGAAGAAGCAATAAAATGGAGAAAAAGTGTAGGCAGCTCAAGAGTTTACGTAGTTGACCCATGGATTAAGTTATTTATTGAAGGAAAAGAAAAAATCTTGCCATCGAGTCCATTTGTAGCTGGTTTAATAGCTAAGATAGACAGCGAGCAAGGCTTCTGGCACTCACCTTCAAATAAAGAAATAAACGGTATTGTTGGAACAAGCAGGCCTATTGATTTTACGCTCGGTAATACAAATTGTAGAGCAAACCATTTAAATGAAAATGAAGTAACAACGATAATTCATCAAAATGGCTATAGGCTTTGGGGAAATAGAACATGTTCAAATGACTCAAAATGGGCTTTTTTGTCAGTGAGAAGGACTGCAGATTTAATCAACGATAGTCTACTTCGATCTCATTTATGGGCAGTTGATCGCAATATCACCAAAACTTACATAGATGATGTGATTGAGGGGGTGAATTCTTATTTGGCCAATTTAAAAACGCAAGGAGCGATTATCAGCGGAAAATGTTATGCAACACCAGAACTCAATACACCGGCAAATATTGCAAGCGGAAAAGTGTCTTTTGATTTTGAGTTTACACCGCCATATCCAGCTGAGCAAATAATATTCAGATCCCATCTTGTAAATATAAGTTAGGAGAAAGCGAAGTGTTACCCAAAATACTGAGAAATTTTAACGTATTTGTAGATGGTCGTGGTTATGCAGGAAAAATAGATGAAATAGCGCTACCAAAGCTTACCATAAAAACAGAGGAGTACCGTGCTGGTGGTATGGATATTCCAATAAATATTGACATGGGCATGGAAAAGCTTGAAGCAGATTTCACTTTTGCTGAATACGATACAGAGCTCTTTCGGCTATTTGGGTTGATAAATGGAAATTCAGTAGCTTTGACGCTAAGGGGCGGATTACAAGGCAGCGGAAACAATGATATTGAAGCAGTAATAATCAATTTAAAAGGCATTTTTAAAGAGTTTGACTTTGGCAACTGGAAACCTGCTGAGAAAGCAACGCTGAAGTGTACTGTAGCTGCCCATTATTATAAACTTACGATAGGTGGTAATGAATTAATAGAGATCGATGCTGAAAATATGATTAGAAAGATAAATGGCGTTGATCAAATGGCCTTGCTACAAACGATTCTAGGGATCTAATATGGTTGACAAAATTACATAAAAATGTTAAAATATAAGAAGTTGTAGGTATATAGTTAATATGGATTCTAAAGCTCATACAAATTCCATAGAGCAGCTAACTGGTTTACTTGTTAGTGTAGCACAATCTCAAGATAAGTCCGTTTTAAAGTTATTAACTGAATTAATGGAAGAAGAAATTGAAGATATGGAATTATCTAAGATTGCTGACGAACGCTATAAAGAAAAGAGGGTTAAACATCAAGATGCCTTCTGGGATTAAGCCTTACAATATAGACTATTCAGAATCTGTTATAAAGAAAGACATTCCGGCTCTTCCAGCAAAAGTAAAGTTAATGATTAAGAAGGCAATAATGGAGCGTCTAACAGTTGATCCAATTGGACTTGGAAAGCCATTAAAGCATAACTTAAGTGGACAACGTAGTCTACGGGTGAGTACCTATCGTATACTTTATTATATAGATGTACCAGAACATACAGTAGTTATTACTTCAATTGAACACAGAAAAGATTCTTATCAAAGCTAATCCTATTTATAGCACCATACAAAGAAATTAGTTATGTAAAAGCCGATATAGACTTTTATTTAATTAACTTTTTAAGGAGGAACATGCAAGCTATAACACTTAATAACCCAATAACAGTTGATGGTATTTCTGTCTCAGAACTTACTGTTAGACGTCCAAAAGTTAGAGATTATCTAGCTATTGAGAGACTTAGTGGTAGTGATCTAAGTAAGGAAGTAACTTTGACTGCCAATTTGACATCAGTTGCAAAAGAAGCAATTGAAGAGTTAGATATTGCTGATTATGTGAAAATTCAAGAGGTATTAAAGGGTTTTTTTTCACCGATTATCCAAAAAACTTGAGATTAGAAATACTAGTGCTTGGCTCTATCATAGGTGGTGGAGTTGAGCACATTCTTGATATGGAGATTAGTGAGTTTATTTTATGGAGCAAATTAGCTAGGGAGTTCAAATGTCAGTATTATCGATAAAAATAGGTGCAGTACTTGATGGCAGTTTTAATACTGTAATAAAGGGCAGTAGTAGTCAACTCTCTAATCTTGGTGAGAATATAAGAAAGCTTGATTCATCTTTAAAATCAGTATCAAAGTTTAAGCAGTTGGGTAGTGATGTTTTAACTAGCAGGAGATCATGGAAGGGCTTTGAAGATCAAGTAAAATCTTTAGCTAAACAAATGAAAGCGGTAGAGAAACCAAGCAAAACTTTAAAAGCTGAGTTTGATAAAGCTAAATTTTCTGCAACAAAAGCAAAAGAAGCATATTTGAAAAAGAGAGATGCTTTACATTCATTTAATGAAGAAGTAAGAAAAAGTGGAAGAAATATTAAGTCATTAGTAAGCGACCAATATAAACTTGGTTCTTCTATTGAAGCGCTAAAAGGCAAGTATGGTAAGCTTGGGTCTGCAATACGTAGTCACCAAAGTTTTTTAGCAAGCAAAGCACATTTTAAGTCACAAATTATAGAAACTATTGGGCTAGGGCTAACGCTTGCAGCTCCAGTTAAAGTTGTGATTGACTTTGAAAGTGCTATGGCTGACGTTAAAAAGGTAGTAAAATTTGTACAAAATGACACTAAAGATGAAGCATCAAAGTTCGCTAAAGAGTTAAAGAAATTATCTCGGGAGATACCATTGTCAGCTGCAGAATTAGCACAAATAGCTGCAAGTGGTGGTCAACTTGGTATTGACAAAGATGATCTTATGAAGTTTACAACAGTAGTTGCTAAAATGACCACAGCGTTTGATATGTCGGCAGAGGAAGCTGGTAATGCTATTGCGAAAATATCCAACGTCTATGGAATTAAAATTGATGGTATGGAAAATGTAGGTAACATAATAAACCATCTTTCAGATAATACTGCTGCTAAAGCAAAGGAAATGGTTCTTACACTGAATAGAATTGGCGGTAATGCTAAACAGTTTGGTTTAGAAGTTGATCAAGCAAGTAGCTTAGCAAGTGCGTTCATAAGTTTAGGTAAACAACCTGAGAAAGCAGCAACTGCTATAAATAACTTTCTTAGTAAACTACAGACTGCAAGAGAGCAAAGTCCTGAATTTCACGATGCATTAGATGAGATGGGAACAAGTATAGAAGAGCTTGAACAAACCATTAAAAAAAATCCTCAAGAGGCAATATTGCAATTTCTTGAAACTTTAAAAGAAATAGATGATCAAGAGCGTGCCGGTATTCTTATGAATTTGTTTGGCTCTGGGTTTCAAGATGACATTGCTCTTTTAGTAGGAAGCTTAGACATTTACAAGAAAGCTATTGAACATTTAGCTGATAAAGAAAAATATAACGCTTCAATGCAGGACGAATTTAACAATCGGGCAAATACTACAGCTAATAAATTACAATTACTTAAAAATGCAGTATTTGAAGCTGGCATGAATCTAGGGTCAGTAATGTTGCCTACTTTAAATTATGTAGCTGGAAGTTTGAAAGCAATAACAGAGCGTATAGCTTCTTTTGCAGAAAAATATCCAACTTTAACTACGGCAATCATGAGTACTTTAGCAGCTTTGATAAGTTTGAAAGTCTTAGTAGTGGGATTAGGCTATGGAATTACTTTATTAGGAAGTACAATTTTTGGTCTTAAAGCAACAATACTGACAACATTTTCATCTTTATCAAGTATAGTTTTTCCTGCAGTAATAACAGGGCTAAGAGCAATAACACTCGCTGTAATGACTAACCCAATTGGACTTTTAATAGCGAGTCTTGTTGCTGGTGCAGTTTATGTTCTAACTAACTGGCAAAAAGTGAAAGACTTTTTCTCTAGCTTTTGGAAATCACTCATTGAACCTATAGGAAAAGCTTTTTCATGGATGGGAAATACAGTTAGTAGCATATTTGCTGAGAATAGCCCGATTAGAAAATTTGAAAATAATGGAAATTTTGTTAATAAGCTTTCTAAAAATAGCATTTTCAGTAACGGAAACCCATTGACAAGTAATAGTGCTATTAAACAATTTTCAGAAAATAGTAAAGGCAATTTTGAGAGTTTTAAAGTTAAAGGTGTTATAGAAGAAAAAAGAGCTATAGAACAAGAAGAAGTTAAGAAAGCATTCAAGAAAAGTAGATGTGAAAATAG
>NZ_QPIP01000088.1 GCF_003344345.1 Wolbachia endosymbiont of Cylisticus convexus
CTATATATTCAAATATTGCGGTGTTGTGCAGAGTGTTGTGAAGTATCAATGAGTATGAGTGAACTAAAAAAGCTCTCTGAAACAGCATTATCATAACAATAACCTTTGTCTAGAAATAATATTTTTTGTACTCAGTAAAAATCTCTAATTTTTAGAGGTGTATTGTGATCCTTGATCGCTATAAGCAGATTTGCGCCTATCAATAGCCATATCTATGCCTATCAACTAAATCTATTATTGCCAACCATCCTTCATTGGTTTTTATGTACCTAAACCCATATCTTGTTTGGTTGATCAGTGGTGAAATTCTGATTCAATATGTTATAACTCTATTTGTGGTTTTAAACCTTCATCTAAGCTTAGCTTGAATGCCATTTTTCTGCATAACATTGTTTTGATTTTACCTAAAGCCTTTAATTCAGTTTAGGAGCTCCGTACCTGCATTGTGATGCTTTTCTTTGTATGAGCTCTTCTCTTATTGTTTTTTTTCTGAGTAATCCATCTATACAAGCAGATACGTTCAAAAACCTTCATAATTCCCGTGTTTTATAGCAATTTTCATGTTCTTTTATAAAAACTCTTTTTGGTTTGCAAAATATCCCAGGGCTTTTTTTAAAATGTCTCTTTCTCTCGTTACTCTTGCCAGCTCTTTCTTTAAATCAAACTTTTCTTTGTCACAAGTTCCTTTTCCTTGGTTCCAGATATTGTATGTTTTTACCCACCTGCTTAGCCGCTAATACCCAAATCTCTTCCTATTTTTGCTGATGATTGACCTGTTTCTTTTTCCAGTCTTCATTTTTGCATTCTGCTGTATGTTCTCTTCTTTTTGTCATATCACACCTCTTTGAAAAAACTTCTTTACTTCCTCTCTACTTTTTCTGGGTAAGGTCTCAATATTATCTACCGAATTTGGCGTTATTGAAGCGTGTTGCAATTGCTAATATGCTGAGAAAGTTACTTTATAAATATCATATAATTATTGTTACTATTTTAATATAAATATTAACTTAGTTATAAATTATTGACATTGATTAATAATTCAATTATTATTAGTATTGTATTAATAATGAAGGAAAAAAATGCTTAATAATAACATACCGTCACCAATTCCGCCACCACCGCCTCCTGAGGGTTTGAACAAATGGAAACCTCCACAGGGTAATAGCAATAAACCTTCCGGTAATTTAGGAACTAACAATAGCACTCAATCAAAAAAAAGACGTCTATCTGAGAATCATAATATTCCTACAGAGTTGAAAAATGATCCTAAATTCGCACGAAGACAACAAGCATTTGAACAAGACCTTGAGAAAGAATGTGAAAGCAATGCTAAACAGAGTGAGCTGACAAAATCTATAAATGGCCAAAATAGCATTGATAATGATAAGACACAGAAAATAAAATATAAAAGTGAAAATCAAAAGTCATTTGCAGCAGGACAAAAAATCGATACTCCCATTTTAATTAACAATTCAGTTAGCCTGAGTAAGGCAACTGCCTTAAAATATTCAATTGCTACTTTATTGCTATGTATATCTAGTGTTACAGCTGGGATATACACTTATCTTGCGATTTCAGTAATATTAAGTGCTATTGCAGTGCCAGTGCTTTTTGCAGTAATTTCTGTCACTTCTGCATTAGTTGCATTGAGCTCAGCTGCATATCTTATCAACTTGTTTGTTTCTGCGGTAAACAGTGAGAGGAAAATAGATCTGAGTGAGAAAAAGCCTGATAGTGAATTAGGAGGAAATGAAAAGTGTAAAGTTCCTGAGGAACAGCAGCAAAAAAATAACGACAATGCTGCAGAAATGCAGCCAGTAACAAAGGTCCCTACAGCACCTGATACGTTACCTGTTTCTTCTCTGCCAAATGGTGTATCATCTACTCCGCCGCCGCTTCCTCCATTGCCACACAGTCCTGCTCCGCCACCGCCTCCTCCTCCGCCTCCTCCAGCTTCCAAGCGTACGGAGCAACCTAAGAATGATGCACCGAAGAAGGCTGGTGATCCTGTAGATAAACCTGACAATGGTCCTCTAATTGTAGAAATAAAAAAGGAAAAAAACTTATGAGCAAGGAAGAGCGTGACAAGAGGGAGGAGAAGAGGTTAAAGAAGTTAGAAAACGAGAATAAAGATACTAGAAATACTTCGCCTAAGCAACGAGGAAAAAATGAAGGTTCTACAGATGATTTGAAGAAAACACTTGAGAATCGAAGGAAAGCAATTGGTGGAAAGCAAGAGAATAACGTGCGACAGTCAACGCAAGACAAGATATGTGCCAATATGTCAGATATGATTCCTCAATTGCAGTTATGTAGTCATAGTAATAGTGTATCGAGCAGTAGTAGTGAAGAGTATGAACAGAATTGGAGCAATGATGAAAATGAGTGTGCAACACCTCAAACTTCCCAACCAGACAAAAAAGGAGGGGCAGACACTTCCGAAAGTGGTTATGGATCTGATAATAATGTACAATCTAAACCCACATCTCCGTTACATTTCTCTGCACCAAAGGCAGGAAAGCCACAGGTACCACCTAAGCCTGCTAGTTTACAAACAAGACCTGAAAGTCCTGTTATAGAAAAAGAGAATGGTGCAGGCTTAACGAGTAGCAAGTTCGAAGACCCATCTACTCTTCCTTTCAAGGAACGTGCTAAACTGTTTGGAAATTATAGGTAATAGAATGGAAATGTTTTAGCGCTTCCCTTCTTAAAATAAGTTTACCTACGGATCTGATTGTACTAAAATTACTCAGTACAATCAGATTTATTAAATGCGTCTATCTAAATATTACCTACCAACTTTGAAAGAGATCCCGGCTGGTGCTGAAATTGCTTCTCATCAATATATGTTACGTGCGGGCTTAATCAAGCAGACAGCGTCTGGCATTTATTCTTGGCTGCCACTCGGTCTTTTGGTACTTAAAAATATTGAAAACATTATCAGAGATGAAATTGGTGCGATTGAAGTGTTGATGCCTTGTGTGCAGCCAGCAAGCCTTTGGCGAGAGTCAGGACGTTATGATGATTACGGCAAAGAAATGCTGCGCATTAAAGATAGGCATGAAAGCGATATGCTTTTCGGTCCAACGCATGAGGAGGTAGCAACTGATTTGATTAGAAATACGGTAAAAAGTTACAAAGATTTGCCACTTTGTTTATATCAAATTCAGTGGAAATTCCGTGATGAAGTAAGGCCACGTTATGGTGTGATGAGAGGCAGGGAATTTCTGATGAAGGATGCGTATAGCTTCGATGTAGATTACGAAGGTGCACTGAATTCATATAATTTGATGTATAAAACTTACATAAAAATCTTCAAACGTATGGGCCTTACTCCAATTGGAGTGAAAGCGGACACTGGGCCAATTGGAGGAAATTTAAGTCATGAATTTCATATATTGGCAAGCACCGGTGAGAGCACCTTATATTATGACAATAAACTTTTTGAATTACTAGAAAGCGAAGATATTGAAAGTCTGAAGAGTATATATGCAGTTGCAGACGATATGCACGATCCTAAAATTTGTCCTATACCGCAAGAACGGTTAAATGTTAGTAAAGGTATTGAAATAGGGCACATTTTTTATTTTGGAGATAAGTATTCAAAACCAATGAATGCAAAAGTTACTGTGCAGGGTGGAAAAAATATCAATATGCATATGGGTTCATATGGTATTGGAGTTTCAAGGCTTGTTGGAGCGATAATAGAAGCTTTTCATGATAATAATGGAATTATCTGGCCAGAGGCAGTAGCTCCTTTTAGAGTTGGTTTGATCAATTTACAAACGAAAGTAGCAGAGTGTATAAACGCTGCAGATAAGATATATAAAACTTTGAAAAGCGATAAAGTGCTTTACGATGATATGGAAGAAAGTGCAGGAGTAAAATTTGCTAAAATGGATCTGATAGGCTTGCCATGGCAAATAATTGTTGGAAAAAAAGTAGTAAGTGAAAATACAGTTGAAGTAAAAAATAGAACAACTGAAGAGGTAGAAGAAATGCAGATTGAGGAAGCAATAAATCGTTTTAGCGCAAAGTGATATATGGAATAGGCACTGACATAGTACATATACCAAAGGTATTAAGAATATTACAAAAATACGGGGAAAAATTTCTCAATAAAGTCTATACTAAGCAGGAGATAGAGATAAGCAAGAAATATAATAGCCAAGAAGTAAGGGCAAAATATTTTGCTAAACGCTTTGCAGCAAAAGAAGCTTTTGTTAAAGCTCTAGGCACTGGATTCAGCCAGGGGATTATAATGAAAGATATAGAAATATACAGTGGTGTAAAAGGAAAGCCGTATCTTACCGTTAGCAAGGATTTTATCTCCAAAGACCACATAATTCATCTTTCTCTAAGTGACGATGGAGATTACGCTACTGCGTTTGTTGTAATTTGCGTCTATGGCTCACACAGGTAAAGTTTGCTCTTTTGTCATCCTATGGCTTAACCATAGGTAAACAATCTGGATTCCAGTGGGCTTTGTTGCATAGCAGGAAAAAAATAGCGATTACTGACAAAATTCATTATAAAATAGCCATTTAACCGCTTAAGGATAAATATGTCACAAAAAATGAGAGTCAGTAACCAAGGTGAATATAACAAATTTCTCCAAGAAAGAGGTCTACAGTCAGCAGAATTAAACGAGACGCAAGAATATGCTCTTTCTAAGCTCAAAGGCATAGGAGATGCGATATTTCATGATGGTGATGTTATAACAGGAAGCAATTGTATTATAGATGCAGAAACTGGTAAAGCTACACTTGAGGGCATAAGTGTTGAAAGTGTCATAAGAAGAAGATAAAAGAGCTATTATTAAAGAAAAATGGAGGCAATAATGGATCAAATAGAAAGAATACTAAACTTAACTAAAAGACGAGGATTTGGAAAGACTAGGAAAATCAACAGAGGTAGATAAATGTAATACTAAGTTAGTTGGTAAAATAATATTTAAAGGCTTAATGAAGCTAATATTAATGGGTCAGAAAACAAGCTTAAGAGCACTAGAAATGGTAATAAATAGGTGTGTGATAGATAAAAATGATGATAAAAGTACAGTTACATACAGTGGCTTATCGAAAAGGTTAAAAGTTCTGATTATTTTAAAGGTGTATATATCGATTTAATAAACAAAGTGGAAAAATTATTGCCCAGAAAAACGTCACATAACTTACATAGATTCGATTCAACAATTATAAATTTATCAGGGTACCTTATAAAAGATGGGTTAAAAATAGGTGGTAAAAGCAATGACAGTCAAGTCAAAGTAAGCGTTGGATTAAAAGGCCAATTACCGACGAGTATAAGATTTTGTCAAGGGCAAGAAGAAAGTAGCGAA
The DNA here is from genome assembly GCF_003344345.1 of Wolbachia endosymbiont of Cylisticus convexus. The sequence goes on from NZ_QPIP01000088.1 coordinate 5,342, forward strand.
GATATAGCGCTGGTTAGAGCAATTAATGAAGCTAAAGTTAAAAAAGAGGATATTTTATTGTTTGATAGAAGGATTGCAAAAGTTGCAACTTTCACTGAGTTTGACAAAAAGGAATACAAATTTATCACAAGAACATACTTAAAAAGAAGGTACTGCGTTATAAGAGAGAATGAAATTACGCAAAAACAACAACCAGATGGATCGGAAATTTTGGAAGATAATATAGTGAATCTTTACAGCGGAAGCAGAGCAATAGCAAGTACGACTAATAAAAATTAAAAATAGAACAGAAGATGAAATATGGTTTTTGACCAACTTATTTGAAATACCGGCTTATG
>NZ_QPIP01000089.1 GCF_003344345.1 Wolbachia endosymbiont of Cylisticus convexus
ACCACCTTCTCTTATCGCAAAACGCAACCCCTTATCCATTGCTATTGGTGCTTGCAATTCTACTTCTACACTCACATTATCTCCTGGCATTACCATCTCCTTCCCATCTAGCAATTTTATGCTCCCAGTTACATCCGTTGTCCTTAAATAAAACTGTGGCTGGTAATTCGCAAAAAATGGTGTATGCCTTCCTCCTTCTTCTTTCTTCAATATATATACCTCCGCGTTAAATTTCTTATGCGGCGTTATTGTCCCCGATTTTGCTAATACTTGCCCTCTTTCCACCTCCTCTCTCTTTGTCCCCCTTAGTAATATCCCCACATTCAGCCCCGCACTCCCCTTATTCAGCAACTTCTTAAACATTTCTACACCAGTACATATCGTCTTTTGCGTCGCTTTTAGACCTATTATCTCTATCTCATCACCTGTTTTTATCTCTCCCTTTTCTATCCTTCCCGTTACTACCGTCCCACGCCCCGATATCGAAAATACATCTTCGATTGGCAATAAAAATGGTAAATCTACAGGCCTTGATGGAACCTCCACATATTCATCTAATTTTCCCATCAATTTGTCTATTGATTTCTTTCCATATTCACTGCTATCATCCTCCAGCGCCTTGAGTGCTGAACCAACTATCACAGGTACTTCATCCCCCGGAAATCCGTACTTGCTCAGCAACTCTCTCACTTCCATTTCCACTAAATCTATCATATCAGCATCAGCAACATCAGCTTTATTTATGTATACCACGATATATCCAACACCCACCTGCTTTGCCAGCAATATATGCTCTCTCGTTTGTGGCATTGGCCCATCAACCCCCGACACCACCAATATTGCTGCATCCATCTGTGCTGCACCTACTATCATATTCTTTACATAATCAGCATGCCCAGGACAATCAACGTGTGCATAATGCCTTTTTTCCGTCTGATATTCAACATGCGCTGTTGCTATTGTTATTCCCCTCTTTCTTTCTTCTGGCGCTTTATCTATTTGATCATATGCTATAAAGTTCCCGTAATGTTTTGTTATTGCCGCTGTTAACGTTGTCTTTCCATGATCCACATGTCCTATCGTTCCCACATTTACATGCGGCTTGTCAAATGCTTCTACTACTGCTGTCATAATTTTAACTCTTCTATCTAAAATACAAATACATCAATAAATAATATGTTGATTTTATATAAATACAACAAAAAAAAGAGCGGATAGTGGGAATCGAACCCACGTCACTAGCTTGGAAGGCTAGAGCTCTACCATTGAGCTATACCCGCACAATGGAGGAGGTAGGATTCGAACCTACGTACGCTCACGCGGACAGATTTACAGTCTGTTACCTTTAACCACTCGGTCACCCCTCCACAAAAATTTGTTAAGAGAACACTACCTTAACTCAAGCTTTTATTGTATTTAATACTAAACGCCTAAAATTAAAAAATCAAGCAATAAAACCTACTCTGATTAAAATCACGCAGATTTCATTTTATACAACACAATATTATCAATAAAACGTCTAAACAAATAATGCGAATCATGCGTACCTGGAGCTTCTTCTGGATGATATTGCACAGAAAAGACTGGGTAATCCTTAATCATTATTCCTTCTACAGTATTATCAAATAGAGAAATGTGAGTAATCTCAACATTACTTGGAAGAGAAGCTGAATCAACAACAAAACCATGATTTTGGCTAGTTATCTCAATTTTTTCACTCTCTAGATCATAAACTGGATGGTTACTCCCTCGGTGACCAACATCCATCTTGACGGTCTTTGCCCCCAAAGTAATCGACAATAATTGATGGCCCAGGCATATACCAAAAATTGGTATTTTAGACTTTATAATAATGTCTATTTCTGAAATTACACTCCCTCCTATCTCTTGCGGATCACCAGGACCATTTGAAAGCACTATACCATCTGGATCCATGTTTAATACTTTTTGAGCAAAACCTGTACCTGGTCTAATTAATTCAACTGTACAACCAAGTTCTATTAAGCGCGAAACTATACTAATTTTTACGCCAAAATCAACAATTACAACCCTATATTTTGCATTAAGGTCACTTTTTTTAAATTTACTATGCAAGCTGACTTTACTGGTTATTTCTATTCCATCTACAGATTTGTATTCCTTCAATTCATTTAATATATGTACCTCACTTGACGGACATATCATTCCATTTTGAGATCCATGTTCTCTCAAATGTCTCGTCAAAGCTCTAGTATCAATTCCCGATATCCCAATCACATTATTTTTCTCCAACCAATCATTTAAACTAATATATGAAGAAGAGTGAGACATAGGAGAAAGTTCACGCATAATTACACCACTTGCAAAAACTTTTTCTCCTTCATTATCTTTGTGATTTATTCCAACATTACCAATATGAGGAAAAGTGAACGCTATTATTTGATCAGCAAAAGAAGGATCAGTTATAGTATGTTGATAACCTGTCATACCAGTGGTAAAGCAAACCTCACCTATACATTTGCCTTTTTTACCTACCGATTTTCCCCAAAAGCACTTGCCATCTTGTAAAACTAAAGCTGCATCCTGCATTTAATTCTCTCAATTCATTTAAAATATTATATGAGAATTTTAAATCACAAGTAAGCAAATACTAAACTTCCCTTTAATTTATATAATTAAAAAAATTCAAAGTTATAAATAGCTTTCCTCTTTTATTATTTAGTCAATGTTATAGCAAACTTAACTTGTGTGAATAGGCAATAGTCGTTACATTCATACTTCACGTTAGGTAAATCTACATGGATAAAAAGATTTGTCTCATTACAGGAACATCGTCTGGCATTGGAGAAAGTCTAGCACGTTTACTTATTAAAGATGGGTGGTTTGTGATTGGCATTGCAAGGCGCACTGAAAAATTAGAAAAATTAAAAGAAGAATTAGGTAGTAATTTTTTACCTATAACGTGTGATGTAGGCAAGAGTGAAAATATTAGAAATTCGTCTGATTTTTTAAAAAAGCAAAATATTATACCAAAACTTTTTTTCCTTAATGCAGGATGTGGTGAAATAGAAGATGAGTTTCATACCAACATCCATAGAAAAACATTTGAAACCAATTATTTTGGAATTATCAACTGGATTGAAGAATGGCTTAGCCACAGCCATTCTTCAACTTTTGTGGCAATATCTTCTCTTGTTGCTGTTCATGCAACACCACATGCTTCTGCATATTGCGCCAGCAAAGCAGCAATAAGAAGTTGCTTTGAATCACTAAAAATCCAACATGCTAATAGCGCCACAAAATTTATTACCGTAATGCCAGGACCTGTAAAAACTGACATGCTTAAAGCTAACAAACCACTTCCCTTTACATGGGAACCACAAAAGGCTGCAGCACATGTTTTAAAAAATGTATTTAAAGGAAAGAAAATTATATCATTTCCAATTTTTTGGTGGTTATTTTTTCATTTCTTACGAGTTCTTCCCACTAAAATGGTTGCAAGAATCTTATTGTAACTTATCTAAAAAGCATATATCTCCTTGTAAAGCCAACCTTTCTCTAAAACTCCAAATTTAATTACGAAGAAAAAATTTTAATGCTCAAAAATATCTTGACTACCACATACTTCATATTATATGAATAAACTATTAATTAAAGTGGAGGGTGCAATGCCTAGCAATACAGATCAGCCTAAGAAAAAAAATGAGAAATGGCTACTTATAGGAGCTGGCTCATTGTTGCTTGCAACAATGCTACCATCAATCTTCCTTTTAGCAAAAATAGCTATAGCGTTTATTATGACTTCAACTACGGCAATAGCGATAAAAGTTGTCTCAAAAGCAATATCAAATGTCTTAGAGGATAAAGAGAATCAATCAACACAAAATAAAATTATAAATCTAGCTATTGGAGCAGTGTCCATACTTACAGGTGGACTATCATTACTTATTACAGCAAAAACTGGTTTAACCGCAGTATGTTCAACTATAGCTATTTTAGCTCTATACGAATATATTAAAGATGAAAAAATAGGTAAGACTATAAATGATAAATTCGATGAAATAGCTAACAACACAACTGAGTTTTGTGTGGACAGCATTGAAAAACTTATTCCATCACAAAGCTGTGAGGTGTGACCTTTTAGAAGTAATAATTAAATTTAAAAAAAAACACGGACATTGTTTTCATTAGGAAAACCCAATAAAAAATGGCCTATCTTACAGCGTTTAAGTTTGCGCTGTACAATTGCAATAAAAATTACTTGACAGATTTTGACAGCTTTATTACCATAAATAGTAAAGGTATTCTAGAGCTCGAAATCTATGGAGAGTAGACCGGTAGACCTTTTCCGCCAACCTCCACAAGTGTTGAAAGTATAATAAGTGGTATCATAGAAGGTGGTTAACGGCATGTAAATTTCCTCCTGATAATAGAACAATTGATCGTACAAAAGAATCATTAAGATCTAGTGTGAATCGCAATAGTGCTATTTTAAATCCCTGTAAAAAGATTAAGTATTATATCTTCTAAAATCTCTGATCCATCTTGCTGTTGTCCTAGAGTAACTTTATTCCTACTTATAACATCATGCTTTCTGCTTGCTTAAACTCTTGTTATAAATTTGTATTCTCTCTCATCAAACTCAGCAAAAGTTCCAATTTTTCTAATTCCTCTATCAAATAACAAAATATCCTCTTTTTCAATTTTTGCTTCGTTGATTGCCCTTACCAGTGCTATAGCTAACCAAAGTAAGGTTTCCCCGAGTGCTGAAAAACAAAATCAATGGCAGATCAGGCCAAAAATTTGGCAGTGACTTTCTTACGTTATAGCAAACCAAAATTTCTCAATTGGATTTAAATCCGGCGAGTATGGTGGCAAAAAGGGAATGTTCAAAAAAGTGTGTCAAACCGAAAAAAAGTAATTTATATCAATTTAAAAATGGAGGTTTGACAATGAGTCAAAAAGTAGTAAACAGAACTAACGGATTGGTAGATTATAAAGAGTTGGAAACAAATATCCTGTCGTCTATACGAGAAGGAAGACCGTTGACAGGAAAGGAGGGAGCATTAACACCATTTATAAAAAAGCTGCTGGAGGCGAGTCTAGAAGGTGAAATAGAAAACCATTTATTAGCTGAAAGTGAAGAAAATAATCGCAGAAATGGGAGGAATGGAAAGACTTTACGTACAAGTGCAGGTTCATTTGAGCTGTTAACGCCAAGAGATAGAGAAGGAAGTTTTGAGCCGCAAATAGTCAAAAAAAGGCAAACAAGCTTACATCCAGAGCTTGAAACGAAGATTTTGAGCACATTTGCCAGTGGTATGAGCTATAGAGATATAGCGTCACACGTTGAGGAAATTTATGATCACAAAATATCGGTAGCAGAGATATCAAGTATTACCGACAAATTACTGCCTATAATCAATGAATGGCGTAGTCGTCCACTGCAATCAGTATACCCGATAGTATTTATGGATGGGATGTTCTTTAAGGTCAAGGAGGATGGACATTGCGTAAGTAAATGTATGTACAATATATTGGGCATAGACCAAAATGGCAGAAAAGAAGTCCTGGGCTTTTATTTGGCTGAAAGTGAAGGAGCTAACTTTTGGTTGGAAGTGCTAAATAACCTCAAAGAAAGAGGAGTAGAAGATATTCTGATTGCATGTGTAGATGGGCTAAAAAGCTTTCCTGCAGCCATCAACAGTGTATTTCCCAGTGCAGAAGTGCAGCTATGTATAGTACACCAAATAAGAAATTCTCTGAAATATGTATCCAGT
>NZ_QPIP01000090.1 GCF_003344345.1 Wolbachia endosymbiont of Cylisticus convexus
AATTGCAGTTTTGTCTGTATAAAGCTTTGCCATAGCAACCCTTGAATAGGTATCAATAAAAGTTTGCTGGTCCTATACCCTTCTACATAATAAGTGTCTTGAGAACCTAAGTAACCAGTGTTTCAATTTCACCATCTTTGTTCTTTCACTTTCTCTAAAGCTGCAAGTTGCTCTTCAGTTAAAATTATGCCATCTTGTGCAACCTTCGCTTCAAGAGCTTTAAGTCTTTTTTTGAACGTTTCAATATCGTTTCTTAGCCATACAACCACCTTCGGAAATCCCTTTTTCTCAGCTCATTTGCAGCTCTTTATTGTCCATATGCTGGAAATTCTGTTGCGATCTGCTCTTTCTATGTCTTCGGAAACTCTGTTTGCCATAAGTGATTTTTTCTTACTTATCTCATGCAGTGCTTCTTCTCCTCCATTTTCATATAATTCCTTGAATCGATAAAACGTATCTCTTGAGTAGCCCATACGCTTGAGATACATTTCCTAATTGTTTTGCTAGCTCTAATAACCCTAACTTTGGTTTTAGTATTTTTGCTTGTATTGTACTCATATCTAACACTCCTTTCTTTTATTATTTTATAACTTACTTTTCTAAAGTGTCAGATCAAGTCTTGTTTAATACACTTTTACTAAAGCTGTCAGTTTATTTCTATTAGCCTTCACAACCCTTAGTCTTTTTCTTATCAACTTCAGCCTTATCTTCTTTTCCTCACTAATCTCTTTTGCTGCCTTCGATTTTAGCCATAGTGCTGTTTTGTTTAATACCCTCACTATTGCTAATTCTATTTTTCCTCTTTTAGCATTTACACTTTCTATTACCTCAACTTCTATATAAACAGACATTTTACACCCCAGACGCTTCGATTCGCCAGACCATTCCAGATTTATCTCTAAGTGGTGGTGTGTGTATTTTGTATTTGCAATCACCTATAACAAAAACATCTCCTACTATTGGCTTTAACACATCAAACGCACTTACTTCCAACACTAAAGTTTCTCCTACAAATTGTCCTTCACCAATCTCGTATAATTTATCTGGCTGTTGCTTTAATACTTGTACCATGTACGCCTTATTTTTCGACTCATACAAAGCTACTTCTCCTAGATGGGCAAAACAATCTTTTAATAATCTCTTAATATTCTCTTGCATTCTTTCATAAGTATGCTAGTAAGGTATATACTAGTAGAGTCCTCTTGTACCTCACCAACTTGTAGTTACTCTACCAGTATGTTATGCTATAGTGACTTTTACTAATGTTCCTGGTCTGTGGCACATTGGCAATGGATTCGACTGCGTATGTAAATCGGTCCCTCTATCAAATCTTCTTAGCTCTTGTTTTGCATAGAGTGGCTGTCCTAGAGTATTTACTGTCTCATTAAAATCTGCTGGTGCAAAATATGTTGTAAATGTGCTCGCTGTTCCTAGTGGAAAACAGTGCCCTGTATCTCTTTCTATAAATCTTCTCACCGTTCCTTCAGGGTCAGTTGCTTGCCCTCTATACTCCTCAAATGTGATTCCGCAGAACGTAAATCCTGACCTCATATCGTTCCTTAGCGCTGCTCCTTCTTGCCATCTTTCATATGCTTCTTTCACTTTACTATGCGAAGTTAATGCATCAAAAAACTCAGGACTTACCAAGGCATGAACTCCTGTCATATATTCACCACTTAGGTTATCTTCTATGTGCCTCAATACTTCCATACACTTACGTTTTACATCAGTTGTTGCTGTTCTAAAGGCAAAATTTACTACTTTTGGTGTAATTTCAAATTCGTTGTACAGATTTAATAATTCTGACCCATCAGCATCTAAAATTATTCCTTTGAGCGCTCCCATCCGCAAATGCTCCAACGTTATTGCATGTTTGTTTCTCATCAATTGCAAATGGTCCGTTATTACATCTGCCAGCGCTTTCAGTTCACTCTCTGATCCAAATGCTCTTATTCCCTGTACTTCCTCTGGTAATACTACATCATCATGTGGAATATGTGGAATCGTAAATGTTCTTACCTTTCTTTTTCCTCTTTTTCCTACTGTTGCTGGTGCTCCTGGCACTTGTGTTGGTAGTAGACTTAAAACTCCATTATGTTCTTCTATGGTAATATGTCTAAATCTCACTGACCTACTTGGAAACAAATTTAGATTTTCAACTCGTCCATAATTTATCGGCAATATATTTATCGCATTTGTTAGTGCCGTCATGCTAAATGCTGGATTTGTAAATGGATTTTGCATTTTTTCTTTTCCCCCTTTTGTATTTTTAATAGTTTTTTTAAGCTCCCTTGCGGATAATGATCCCTCGTGCTTCAAGTTGCTTTATTGCTTCAGCTTTCTGTTCTTCAGTGATATTTGCTGGCCACACAACCGCATGATCTGCTAGTATTGCACCACGAGTAATAATTACTGCTTTGGCATTTTCTGTCGCATTTACATCACTTACTATTGCACCTATTGCTGTTTGTGTGCCATCTGTTCCAGCAGGATTAAGTACTCTAATAAAACCATCTTCCGTCTTTTTGGCAACTACTGCACCAAGCTTAAGATTTTGACCTTTAGCTACTGTTATTTGGTCTCTTGAATATAGGTTGGACACTTCATATTTCAGAAGATCTCCTAAATTATTTGTTTCAGTTATGCTTGTCATATTTCTCCCCCTTTTTCCTTTGTTTATTCCGCTGTGTTTAAAGTCGCTATTCGCCGCGGTAAAAGATACGTTGCTCTATAATTGGCTATTCTGGCGCATTTTGAACACTTATTTACCGCGGCGATTATATACCGCGCATCAAATGCCCCGACTTTTCGCTACCTGCATCATCAAGTCTTCCGGTGTATTTTGCGGTATTGTACTCATTATCTCTGTCTTCTTCGTTCTCTCCGCCAGTGTTGACATTAATATCTCTTGGGCTTGCTTTGCATTTACATCCTGTTCAATAAATTCTCCTATCTTTTCTGGCATCTTTGATAAATTACATAAACGTATTAATTCAAGAACTTCAGTACGATAGCTGTCATTCTTGATTTTATTAGTTAAATTATCAGTTTCTAGGTCAGTTGTAGTTTTCTCATTCATAGTAATACTCCTATTTTTATTAATAGATGAAAGAATTGTCATTCCATCAGCAAGTCCTATCTCTATTGCTTTCTCACCAAAATATAGCCCTGCTTCCGTTGATTTGATTTTCTCCGTGGACAAATTTCTGTTTCGTGCTATGAGCTGGACAAACATCTCATACAGGCGATTTACCTCTTCTTTTAAGCTTTCCATACTTTCTGATGTTATTGGCTCATGCGGATTTAAATCGTTTTTTCTCTTTCCTGCAAATACTGTGGTATATTTTACCCCCTGTTTTTCATCAAATCCACTTTGATCAACGTGACTTGCTATTACTCCTATGCTTCCAACTCCTGAAGTCCTCGTTACCAATACTTTTTCAGCACTTGACGCTATCGCATACGCTGCGGAATACGCATCATCATTTGCTATTGCTATGATCTTTTTTAATGCCCTTGCTTCGTAAATAAAGTCAGAAAGGTCGAATATACCGTTTACTTCCCCTCCGGGGCTGTCTATGTCCAAAATTATTGTTTCTACTTCTTCATTTATTAAAGCTTCTTCTACCTCTTCACGTATCTTCTCATATGATGTCATCCCTAAAATATCGTCAAAAGCTTCTGTATTCTTCGTCAAGATTCCATGTATTGGTATTACTTTTATTCTCCTTTCACTATTTCTTACTGCATGTTTTATATTTTTAAACGTCGGATGTTTTGCCGCATGTAATGATAATAGTTCAAAACTCCTTGGTTCAAGCATTAATGGTTTTCCTAAGAGCATCATAACCCTTTACAATCAGAGTCAAACATTAAGTTGAGACTATTTGCACGTCTTTGATCTTCTGCTATTTCTTGATCAATTTCTTCTACATCATAATCGAGCTCCGAAACTACTTCTGCTCGACTCTTAAATCCATTCCTCACTGCCATTTGCTGTGCTTGCTGATCTTTCCAGTGGATCCACCCAATCAAATCCCTGTGGTATCCATTTTACTTCTTCTTTCGCTGCTTTTACTACTTTTTCATCTATACTCAATTCTCCACACAGTACTGCTAATTCTAGCCATCTATTCCAAATAGGTCTACAAAACTGGAACACTATCACGTTATGCTGCAACATTGCGCACCTTCTGCGAAACTCTATCAGCCCTGCTCGAATAGATGAATAATTAACACCTTCCTGTTAGTTGCTCATATGTTATCCCTGTACCAATCGCTATTGCCCTTAGCTGCTGTCTTATAAACGCTTCATAACTTCCTCCAACATCTGATGGCTCTGAAAATTTTATGTCCTCACCTGGATCTAAAAGCTGCATTGTTCCAGGTTCTAGGCCAGATAGTGCTACTCCTTGCTCATTACTTTCACCTTCTCCTAAAATATTTGCCTCAGGATCGAGCCTTGTAATAAACCCTGCAAACATCGCTGCTGTCTTTTTTCTCACTAATTCTGCATCATCATATTGATCAAGTTCATAGAGCTTTAGCAGTATACTCGAAAGCCATCTCTGATTTGCCCAGGTCTCAGTGGTTTATAGATATGTAAAACATCGTTTGCTGGCACTCTTACTGACTCTCCAAAGGTATTTTCACCAGGGTGTTCTTTAAATAAGTAATAAGCTTCTCTTTGACCAAGCCTGTTAAACTCAATCCCGTTTCTTATTACATTACCATTTCCTAAAGTTTGATTTGTTTTATTGTCTAAATGTTCAGACTCAAGTACTTGCAGTTGTAATGGCACAGAAAATCTATCTTCCAGCTTTCTCGTTCTTAATCTTACAAAACATTCTCCACCCTCTATCATACTTCTGCATACCAGAGCTTGTAATCCATAAAAATCACTTATTCCACAGCTATCTGCTTCATCTGTCCATTTTAGCCATAATTCTTGCACCTTCTTTCGAAATTCTCCATCTCTTGCCTTTGATTGCGGCTTTATTCCTGTTCCAATAGAGTTACTCACTATTGTATCAATGATATTTGCTGCATACGGATTTTTTCTCACCATGTCACGTGATCGACTACGTAAAGTTTCAAGGTTTTGAGACAGCAAATTGTTTATACTTCCTGACTCTGGTTGAAAGTGAAAAAATCTTCTTCCTGAGCCTGCTGCATCCCAGGCTGAGCTTTTTATCTTTGGCTTGTTAAATAATTGTTTAAATGACTTTAATAGCATTACTTTTCCTTATCTGAAATTTTTGATAACTCAGCTTCCAGCTCTTCTATTGTTGGCAAGGCTGTCTTTACATTCTCTGGTAGATTTTCAGTAATTTTATATTCTGCCAACCCTATCGGTTTATTTATGTCTTTCAATGTATACTTAGCTAGTACATTATCCTTTGACTTGCATAAAATTAATCCTATAGATGGTTGATCTGTCTCATGCTTTAGTAAATCATCAACGGCTGAAAGATAAAAATTCATTTTACCTGCATACTCTGGCTTGAAATCCTTGTCTTTTAGCTCAATTACTACAAAGCAACGTAACTTTAAATGGTAAAACAATAAATCAATATAGAAGTCTTTATTTCCAACATCTAAGTGAAACTGCCTACCAACAAATGCAAATCCTTCCCCTAGCTCAAGCAAAAACTTCTCTACATGGCCTACAAGCCCTTTTTCTACTTCTCTTTCGTGAGCATCGTCTCCTATACTCAAAAAATCAAAAATATATGGATCTTTTAATGTATAATGCGCTAAATTTGACTGCGGAGAAGGTAACTTATCTTTGAAGTTAGTAATAGCTTTTCCTTGACGTTTGTACAATTCACGTTCGATTTGCATCACCATTATACTACGTGACCAACCGTGCTCTATAGCCTTTTGAAAATAGAATAGTCTTTCTTTTGGATCTTTTACTTTATCTAAAATAACTACAATATGAAACCAAGGCAATTGTGCAGCAACCTGCTGCGTAAATTCAGTATCTTGATATTCTGCAGCAAATTGGCGCATATAAGTAAGATTCCTAGCGCTAAATCCCTTCATTTCTGGAAATGCGCTTCTCAAATCCTTACTTAGCTGATCTATGATTTTAGCACCCCAGCCATGTTCTTTTTGGCGCTTCAAGATCTCTGTACCAATATGGTGATAAAGCACAATAAGCTTGCTATTTACTGCTAGTGCTGATTTATAACGACTAGTAGCAATCTGTTCTTTGAGCTGCTCTAAAAATTCTGTATATTCTTTTGCTATAATTTTTGTCATGTGATTCCTTTCAACGATTTTTATCATTATATGATCCCCTTACTCGTTGAAAAAACAATTTTCCTCTTTGGCTTCATACCTGCAACTTTTAACTCAGCCTTAATTCGTTGTCTTAAATTCAATAAATCATTTATATCTACTTCTGCATAACGGACAACATGGTCACCATATGCAATTGATACTACTCTTTCTCCACTTTGTAGCTTCTTTATTGCTTGTTCAACTTGAGACAAATACTCTTCGTTATACATTTTCCAACCACTTACTCTGTCTTACTTTTTTAGGCTTTTTACTTTCCATTTTTCCACTCAAACTATTCCATTTACTCTCTGGCCATCGATCAATCCCAAGTGCAATAGATGCAGCTCTGGCATAAATCCGGCAATCTAGTACCTCATTTCTTTCTCTTACCTTTTGCCACTCTTGTTTGGTGTAGCCTTTTACTACCTTGCTGACTAATTGCTCTGCCGTTAGCTGTTTGAAATATTCAGGTGCATACTCCGGAAAATGACAGTATCCTACTGGAGCTTCTTCACCTTCTTTTAAAATATTAAGCAATTGAAAAAGCTCTGACTTTAATATCGATACTCCTACTGGCCAGAGCTTTATTCCTCTTTTCAGCTTTTGCCCTCCAACTGTTATATCAACTCTACTTGGGCTGCTAAGTGGCACTAGGGCTTTATTTACACCTTTCACTGCCATTACTCTTCCAGATCCTTGATGACTTCTCACCCAGTTGTAAACTTCCTGCGTTGCATACCCTGCATCAACTGCCATCATGCTTATCATATATTCAAGACCATTTTCACCGATAAAATGATGATTAAGTAATTCTGAAAGCTTTCCCCATACTTCCCTACCTCCTGTATCTCCTTCAAATACTTGGTAGTCTATTGACCAATTTTCTCTGCCTTTTCCCCAGGCTACAACTTCTACTTCTAAACGATCTTTTTGAACATCTACTCCTGCTGTGAGAACTACTTCGCCTTTTGGTACTGTGCCTACGGGAAAAAATTCTCTCCTGTTAAATAATTGCTTCCAATCGGTACTTCTCCTTTGTCTACCCAAGTTTCTCCTAAAGTGGTATTTATCCAAACTTTTAGTAATTGTTCACTTTCCTTTGCATGGAGAAAATCCTCTACTGCTTGTTGCCAACTATACCAGCCAACTGGACTATAAAGACTTGAAAGATGAAATCCTTTTTTCTCACCTTTTACTCTATTAGTAGGCCTCCATTCTCCACGCTCAAGCATCTCTGTCTTTTGATGATTTTCTATCTTTTTACCACATTCTATACATATATAGTGTGCTGTATTTGGATTTTTATCTTCCCATTTTATTTGTGACCATTTTAATATTTGGTAATAATTACAATGCGGACATGGTACAAAAAAATATCTCTTATCTGTTGCTTCAAATTCTTTCTCAATTCTGCTTATTCCATGGTGTTGATACTAAAAAAATCTTTCGCCGTGCAAATGTATTAGTTCGAGCAATACTGAGCAGTACTGGATCTCCTTCTCCACCTGAGTCTCCTGGATAGGCGTCTATTTCATCAAGAAAGAGATATTTTACTGGCATAGATCGGAGGCTTACACTGCTGTTTGCTCCGGTTATTACTACTATTCCACCTTGAAATTCCTTACTCTGCACAGTATTGCCTGAGTCTCTTGACCTTGGGTCTTTTACTTTACTTTTTAAACATGGCGTACTCTCTATTAACGGCGCAAATCTTCCCTTTGACCAACGTTTTCCCA
>NZ_QPIP01000091.1 GCF_003344345.1 Wolbachia endosymbiont of Cylisticus convexus
TGGCTTTGTTGCATCACTCAAGAGAAAAGAACTGGCAGTTACTGACAAAATTCATTATAGAATAGCCATTTAACCATTGAAGAAAAAATATGCCACAGCAAATGAAAGTCAGTAACTGCAATGAATATAACAAATTTCTCCAAGAAAGAGGAAATATTTTTCATTTTATTAATAGAAAATTGGTACGAACATGGTCCAAAAGTGTTCGGTGGCAACAATATTTACAGTGATAAAGTTGTGATTTTAGTGCATATAGTCGCTAGTCTCTTTAGAATTGGCTTAAGACAAACGGTAGGGTTTATAAAAGGATATTTGCAGCAAGTAGGAAAAGGCTTAGCAGTCATTAGCTATTCGCAGGCTTCAAGAAGGTTTAAAAAACTCAATATTAAGATCAATGATTGCAGAGTTGACAAAAACAATATGGAAGATATTGAAATTGCCATAGACAGTACAAGTATCAGTATTTATAATAATACCCCTGGTCACAGTAAGGAAAATAGTAAAGATAGAAAGTATCGCAGCTATGAACAGACAAGAAAATTGCATGTAATGTTGAATATAAATAGCAAAAACGCCATAGCTGTAAAATACAGTAACGGTGTCTACTCTGATCACTTGTGATCTGCTAAAAAAAGTTGATTTTCAGCATGTCGTAAAAGTACTATATGCCGATAGGGCGTACGATAGGCATAAGCTTTATAAATTATGCAAAGAATATAATATAAAAGCAAAAATTCTACCAAAAACCTGTGCAGCAGAGCATTTAAAAATAGACTACATGTCTGATAGGAACACTGCTATTAGGTTAATCAAATTACATAATGAAGATGGTATGAAGAAGTGGAAAGAAAAAGTAAATTATGGAAAGAGGTCATATATTGAGGTTTTTTTTTCGCGACTAAAACAAACATTTGGGTTTAGCTTTAGAAATAAATCCGAAGTAAATCGTGAAAAAGAATTGCTAATAAAATGCTACTTACTCAATAAATTTATTGAAATTGGCGTCGCTAAATTTGAGATAGCTTCATGAATTTATTATACATTATCTACTATCCAAAGAGCGATGCAACAAAGCCACTGGGATCTAGATATAAAAACATTTGCAAATTGTTCAATGAACAACAGATTCTAGGAGCATACAATGTCCATGATGAAAGATAAAATAGGCTGGATCCCAGTGTCACGCACTGGGATGACAGGGAAAAAAGGCACTTGGATAACAATATTTTTTGTACTTTTGCATTCAATGTTCGTACAATTATGTGTCAAGCAGTGGAATCTACTACGCAAGATGTGAATTATAATAAGAAATGGAAAACATGAACATAACTATACATTCACAAGAAGATTTTGACTTTATGCGTAAAGCTGGCAGGCTTGCAGCTGAAACTCTTGATTTCATTGCACCATACGTCAAGGTAGGTGTAACAACTAATGAGTTAAATGATCTATGTCACGACTTTATAATCAATGCAGGTGCAATTCCAGCACCACTGAACTATAAGGGATATCCAAAATCAATTTGCACTTCAAAAAATGCTGTTGTATGTCATGGTATTCCTGATGATAAACCTCTTAAAGATGGAGATATTTTAAATATTGACGTTACAGTGATTTTAAATGGCTGGTATGGTGATACAAGTCGTATGTTTTGGGCTGGTAAACCCTCAATAAAAGCAAAGCGTTTGTGTAATGCTACTTATAATGCGCTAATGGAAGCAATAAAACAAGTCAGGCCAGGCAATAAGTTAAATGAAATAGGACTTACTATAGAAAAATATATTGGAGATTTCGGATATTCTATCGTACGCAATTATTGTGGACATGGCATAGGAAAGGTTTTTCATGCTCCACCAAATGTTGTACATTTTTATGATGAAGATGAGGATCTTGTCTTAAAAGAAGGCATGTTTTTTACAGTAGAACCAATGATCAATGCTGGAAATCATGAAACTCTGCTTAGTAAGCTAGATGGCTGGACAGTGACAACACGTGACCTTTCACTTTCTGCACAGTTTGAGCATACGCTTGGGGTAATAAAAGATGGTGTTGAAATATTTACATTATCACCTAAGAATTGGCATTTTCCACCTTATGATTAGATTTTTTTAAACACTTGGTTTTCGAAAAAATCTAACTCTTAACTTGTGATATAGCAACTAACCCAATTAGTGCACAGAAAATCATGTAAAAACTTGCTAAAGCTCCTTGTCCTGTAATCTTGATAACAGTTGTGCATATAAATGGTGCAAGACCACCAAAAAATCCAGAAGCTATATTCCTTGATAAGCCAAATCCACTGTATCGCACCCTTGTTGGAAATAATTCACACATAAACGCGCTAACAGGACCAAGCGATGCAGCTATTGGGATTATAAAAAGAACGTGCGCCATTATGGCGAGCAAATTATCACCACTTAGTATCATTGAAAAAACTGGATAACTTACTACTATAAAAGTCACAAATGCAAATTTCATGACTTTTTCTCTTCCTATCTTATCAGAAAGTATTGCAAATAGTATAGTCAGTCCTCCAAGTGCAATTTGGTTCAATACTTCCACTATATGGTTAAAGTGAGTGTTGATTGTTGATGCAAGTACATTGAAAAACACTAAATATATGTAAAGAGATGCATTTTCAACTATGTCAACTCCCACTGATATTAAGAAAGGTTTTTTATAGCCATTTAATAGTTCTTTTAACGGTAATTCATGTGGCTTTTCCTGCTTTTTATACTCTGGGCTTTCGTCAAGTATATATCTCATGTATATGCTGATTAATCCCATTACAAAACTAAAAATAAAAGGCAATCTCCATCCCCAAGATTCAAAATTAGATACTTTCTTGCATATGAGTACCGCTATAAGACTTAATATTGAGCCGAGAATTGCGCTTAATACTTCAATACTGCCAAAAAATCCTCTTTTATTCTTAGGAGCATGCTCTATTAAAAATGGCGCATTTCCTGCCTCTCCTCCAAGGGATATACCCTGCAATAATCTTAAACATACCACCAGTATTGATGCTAGTACTCCAATTTCTTGATAACCCGGAACAAAGGCAATAAGTACGGTCGATAGAGTCATCAATATAATAGAGAGAAATAGAGCAATCCTTCTTCCATATTTATCGCCAATGTGGCCAAATATAGCAGCACCAATTGGTCTTATTAGGAAACCCACTGCAAACACTCCAAAAGCTTTAAGTATGCTGACTAATTTGTCATCTGACGGAAAAAACACATCTCCGATTATGCTTATTAGATGACTAAAAAGCATATGATCATACCACAACAAAGTGTTACAAATTAAACTTGATAGTATTACTTTTGTCATTTGTTGCACAAAATCTTCCATAATTTGTTTGATATTATAGTAATATTACTTACTTTTTCAAACGCGAATTATGTAAATATTATATTAATAATATTATCTTATTAAATCTTAATATTTTTATATCGTTGATTATATTTAAATATCCTTTATTATACCTATATATTTCCATATATTTTTTGGCAAGAAAGTTATTTTAATTTAAGTGCACAAAGTCTCTTGATATGACACATACTCCAGTTTTGTTAAAAGAGATGCTATTGCAATTATTACCACAAAGTGATAGCATATATGTAGATGCCACATTTGGAGCTGGAGGATATAGCAAAGCAATATTAGAGTCCGCTGATTGCAAAGTGTATGCAATTGATAGAGATGAAACAGTTACCGAATTTTATGATGATCTGAACGTTAAATATCCTAATAGAATAAAATTGTTTATTGAAAAGTTTAGTAATATTAAAAGTATACTGAATAAATCTTCTGTCATCCCAGTACTTGATACTGGGATCCAGAAAAAAAATAACTGGATTCCAGCGTCACGCGCTGGAATGACATCAAATGGAGTGGATGGCATAGTTTTTGACGTTGGAGTTTCATCTATGCAACTCAACAATGGAAACAGAGGATTTTCATTTTTACGTGATGGTCCGCTTAACATGAGCATGGATAACTATTCTCATATGAATGCTTCAACGTTTGTTAACGCTTTACGTGAAGAAGAGATTGCAAACACTATATACAATTACGGGGGCGAGCGTCATTCTCGTAGAATCGCAAGAGCGATAGTAAATACGCGGAAGAAGAAAACTATCAAAACTACATTTGAACTTGCAGATATCGTACGTTCTGTAGTGTTTCGTGGAAAAAGCAAGATTGACCCTGCCACTAGGACATTTCAGGCGATCAGGATATGGGTAAATGATGAGCTAGGAGAGCTTGAAAAGGGTATTAAAGCTGCATCTGAGATTTTAAACGAGAATGGCAAATTAATCGTTGTCACCTTTCATTCTCTAGAAGACCGTATAGTTAAAATCCTTTTTAAAGATTTATGTGAATCAGAATCTACCAAGACATTCTCTCTTTTAAATAAAAAAGTGATGAAAGCAAGTGCAGAAGAAGTAAACACAAATCCACGAGCGCGTTCAGCAAAACTAAGAGCTATACAGAGGTTGTCATGAGGACCTTTTGTATCATTTTAATAATTATGTTTTCTTTAGCATTACAGGGTTATTTAAGGTAAAATTACACGTCCTGTCACTAAATAGAGAGCTAACACAAATAAAACGTGAAATTAATTTAGTGCAAAAAGCGACATAAAAGTCCTGCGAGCAGAATGGAGTTATTTGAGTAATCCAAAAAGGCTGGCAAGCCTTATGGAGAAATACCTAAAAAATAACTCTTTGATACTAGCTAGCCAGGTTCGACTCTCTAAATGGCCGTAGTGTGTTAGCAAAATTAAAAACCCATAGTAACGATTAGATTTAAGCTTTTAGATAAACACACTACAATAAAACTTACTTTGGCATGAAATTATTTGCATAAGATTTTGGCAGCCTTTTAACATCTTTTGGCATTTCAATTGTGTATTTTGTGTTATGTTTCTTTGCATAAGATACTGCTTTTTCAAGAGAATCAAACTTTAATGCAATCTGTTTTTTTGGGTCTTTTGAGCCAACCCACCCCATCAAAGGTTCAATATAGTAAGAACAAGGTTCAACTTTTAAGTACCAGAATTTTGTATTACCTAGACCAGATTGTGTTGCAGTTTTTGTTGGCCTATAAATCTTAAAAACTACTTGATCGTCAATACTCATAGCTCTTACTAAGTAATCTTAAGTATATATCTAAATAAATTCTTTCACAAAGAATTAGTGTGAAAGAATGAAGTTTAAAATAAATATTTTTATGTTATATTATTAAATTATATTAAAAGGATTAGCTGAATAGGAGTAATCGATGGTACAGCAAGAAATGGTAACAATTAATGCAGAATTACGTGATGTAAAAAAAAGAAAGAGATGCAGGCTCTTAGGGAAAAGGGAAGTATACCTGCAGTTATATATGGCAAAGGGCATGATAACGTAAATTTGACACTATCTGCAAAGGAATTTACTAAGCAATATAAATTAGGTACTCTTTCTGCACATCTAATAGAACTGGATATTTCGGGTAAAAAAGAATATGCTCTTGTTCGTGATATTCAATGGCATGTAGTAAAGGATACTGTGCAACATGTTGATTTTCAGTTTGTTGATAAAGGTAGTGAAATTAAAATAGATATACCTTTATCGTTCATAAATGAAAGTAAATCACCAGGAATTAAATTAGGTGGAGTGCTTAATGTTTTGTGTCGTTCTATTACTGTCAAATGCTCTCCTGATAAAATACCTCAAGTCATAGAAATTGATTTATCTGGCAAAATGATTGGTCAGTCTATACATATCAATGATGTAAAATTACCAGAAGGTGTTAAGTTTGTAGTTCATGAGGAAGAAAATTTCACCATTGTGACAATCTCTGCTGCTGATAGTGATATTGAAAAGCCTCAAACAAAAACAGAGGAGTAGTGCATTTAATAGCTGGGCTTGGTAATCCTGGTAGTCAATATGAATTAACTCATCATAATATCGGCTTCATCATCGTTGATGCAATCTACAAATATTGGAATTTTCAGTCATTTTCTAAGAAAGCCGATTACTTGATAACCTCTGGCATAATTAATAATAATAAAATCATGCTGATAAAACCTTATTCATTTATGAATAATTCAGGTATCCCTATTACAAAAATAAAAAATTTTTACAAGTTATCGCTAGATAATATTGTTGTCATACATGATGATGCTGATTTGAAATTTGGAAGAATAAAAGTAAAAAAAGGCGGCAGCTCTGCTGGACATAATGGACTTAAGTCTATAGATAGCTTTATTGGTAATGATTATTGGCGTTTGAGATTTGGAGTGGGTAGGCCTGAAAATCAGAAAAGCTTAGCAGATTATGTGTTATCAAAATTTTCAAATTTTGATAACGTTATCCTCTTAGTAGAAAAAATAGCAAAAAATATACACTTAATGCTGCAAGGAGATAACACAGCTTTTATCAACTCGGTTGGGAGTATGTTAAATAAACTTTAGTATAGCAATCGAATAGGACATCTACCGTCTTAAACATCAAGATAAAAATTATTATTTTTTATCATAGCATTTAAACAAATGATGATTTTTCTCATTACAGCAACTTTAGCGGCTTTGCCAGAGTCAACTAAACGCTGGTAAAATACTTTCATTTTTTTATTATGACGCATTGCAACCACAGCAGACATGTATAATGCTTTTCGAGCATAAAATCTGCCACCTATGATTTGAGCTTTGCTTATTTTCCTTCCGATTTCGTTGGTTTTTGGCAACTAGACAAGCTATTTCCTTATTATCTAACCTACCAAGTTCAGGTACCTCTATGAGTAGGATACTTGCGGTCAACACCTTTATAGCTAGTTAGCAGTTTGCTTTTTTCCTTCAAATCAGGATCAGAGTTCTTCTATGTCTTGCCTAATTTGCTCTTTTGCAAATTCTATCTGTTTTTCTATATATTCCCTGGCTTTTCCTGTTGCAAACGGCACTTATTTGCATATCGTTTAGATTGCGCTCAACTGCTCTTTTAGTTCTTCTTGCTTTTGTGAAACTATGTATTCTATTACCTCGTCATTTTTTGTGATAAATTCAGCATATTTTTCTAGTAATTTTGCATCTAATTTATCTGTTTTTGCAAAGTGGTTGCAGACCTTTGCAAACCCGATTTGGGTGAGCTCTGTGAACAGCTATGTTATGTTCCCGTAACAACTTTATGACAAGTTTTTCATAACCACCTGTTTACACATAACCTAACAAGTACGTTAACTATTTTTGACTTTATAAACTCAGATATAGCTCTTTCTACATTTTCTATACGCTGATGTTTATTATCGATTGAGATATCAAGTGTTTCTTTTGAAACATCAAAAAACTGTTCTAGCCATTTTTGTACCTATAAATATAATCAAATAATAATGTAAATGCTGTACAGGATTGTTTTTAGATCCCCCTACCGTTCGTACTCCATTTTTTAAAGCTAGGAGTGTACTGAGATGCCTACGATTTCTATCAATCAATCCAATTGACAGCTTGCTCATTATAGCCTTGCGGCTTTGATTTAATATACAATCATTTATATTACCTTAAAGCCTTACTATGCCTTTATTATCCCTTTGGGGAAACCTCTTTTAAGTTAGCTATATGATACCACTTGTTATACTTTCAACACTTATGATATCTATTCCCGCTGAGTTAGGATTCATTACCTATAATTTGCTTTTTTTGTTTTTTGTTTGGTAGAAGTCATAGTCCTATCCACCTTGTTTGAGTTTTATTTTTATGACTCCCCCACAAGAACCGTGCTTGCGTAGAGTAGGTAGCCAGCGAGTTACTACTAAGCACTTTTCCAACAACCCCTCTCCGAACCACGCATGACTGTTTCCGTATCACGTGGCTCTCCGATAATCTTTACATTTTAAGGAATCACCATCATATTTACCATATTGGATTTTCTTATGGCATTCATGACAAACAACAAGAGTTTTCCTCTGTCATTCAATCATTCTTTTCTTCCATTCAGGTAGTTTATAGCTCTTTTCATAATAGTACAAACGAGGTAAAATAAGATTTTATAGTAGTGAAGGTAAGTATGCCAGCAGCATATAGTTATGATTTAAGAAAAAAAGCAATGGAATCACTAGAAGAAGGAGAAAGCAGAGAAGCAGTGGCAGCAAGATTTAAAATTGGAAGAACTACGTTATGGGAGTGGCAGCAAAGAAAAAAGAAACAGGAGATTTTCAGTCAAAAAAACTTGGAAATGGAGGTTATAGTGTGCCGTAGTGATGCAAGGAATGGTCAGAAAAGAGCAAACTGAGTACTTAAGCTACGCAATAGATGAGGGTGGGCCCCTCGGAGCCGATTTACAAGAGCAGGCTTCAAACAACCATAAGCTGCTTTGGTAAAGAGCCAAGGTAGTGAGCGTTATGGAAAAGGCGCAGTTATGTGTCATGTGTGAAATAGAGAGATGAACGAAAGTGAACCACTGATAAAGTGTCGAAACCATAACTGATGACGTCAAAACCAGGGGCTTATAACTCAACTGGGATAAATCTACCGGGAGCTTGTTTACGGGGTAGGAGGCGTCCGGCATAAAGGTGGCATGAATCTATTTTAGGCTATTGTGTAGAACTACGGGAACCTGTCGTTTCGATGATAAGGGAGAAATTCAAGGAGCTAAACTCTAAGGATGAGAGTACCAATGCGGAAAACAGGGGCGCGTAGTAGTGAAGAAGTTTCTGTAATGGAAATGGAGCGAAGGAGTTGAGTTATTCAGTTTTAATTATGTATCAACCGAAAGGGAGGAGTTAATGAATAAAACAAAGTCTTTTGATATACCAAAGCAACTTATTTGGAGGGCTTATAAACAAGTATCGAAAAATAAAGGTGCGGCTGGTGTGGATGAGGTATCGATAACAAGGTTTGAAGAGAACCTG
Source organism: Wolbachia endosymbiont of Cylisticus convexus (assembly GCF_003344345.1). The sequence goes on from NZ_QPIP01000091.1 coordinate 8,899, forward strand.
AAGGATAATCTGTACAAACTATGGAATCGGATGTCATCAGGAAGTTATTTTCCAGAGCCTGTAAAAGCTGTAGCAATACCGAAAGATACGGGAGGGGGACAAAGAATTTTAGGTGTTCCTTCAGTATTCGACAGGATAGGGCAAACGGCCGCTTCTATGTATCTTGAGCCGCTAGTAGAACCAAAATTCCATGAAGATTCATATGGTTATAGACCGAATAAATCAGCACTGGATGCGGTAGATACGGCAAGGAAAAGATGCTGGAGGTATGATTGGACGATAGATCTAGATATATCCGGGTTTTTCGACAATTTGGATCACGAGTTGGCATTGCAAGCTATCAAGAAGCATACAAATTGCAAATGGGTCATACTATACGTTGAAAGGTGGATAAAATCCCCTATAAAACTTGCAGATGGCAGTAAGGTAGTTAGGGATAAAGGAGTTCCGCAAGGAGGTTCAGTTAGCCCAATCATCTCTAATATATTCATGCATCATGTGTTTGATATATGGATGAAAAAGAACTACCCGACGGTACCATTTGAGAGATATGTGGATGATGCGATAGTGCACTGCAGAACAGAGAAACAGGCAGAATTTGTGAAAGTAATGATCGAAGAAAGATTGGCTGAGTATAAGTTGAAATTACATCCTGAAAAGACACAGATAGTGTACTGTAAGGATGACAATAGGAGAGATGAATTTCCTAAACAAAG
>NZ_QPIP01000092.1 GCF_003344345.1 Wolbachia endosymbiont of Cylisticus convexus
AGCCATCCCGATAAAGTGAATGATAACTTGCCTTATCGTTATCCTCCATGCTGTCTTCCATCCTATGAAAGCCATCCCGATAAAGTGAATGATAACTTGCCTTATCGTTATCCTCCATGCTGTCTTCCATCCTATGAAAAATGTCGACCTCTATGATGCCAGAAATTTCGGGACTCAATACCTTCACTTGCGTTGTACCCTGTGTTGTCCATTCCATTAGCTTTACTACGCTCGTTACCTTACGCACCATAATGGTCTATTCTAGGCTGTTGGCTAGACTTTGCCTAGGTTGTAACCAACTGTATTCTAAACGCTTTTCTTGACGCACTCAATAGACTTCTTGTATAATTTTTGGCCTTACGGATTAGGAAGCAAGAAATAATAATTCTTGTTCTACTAAGACATGCTCTACTACAACAGCATCTTCATTTAAGTGTTGTAGCATTCCACTCTCTCCTCTTTTCATATCTCACAATGACATCTATTACTTTTATTATTGTACTTACCTCTACTTACATAAATAATTTATTATCACATTTAATATTACGCATTATTTAAAGTAAGTTAACTCATTTCTTCCAAAGGCTCTATATTAAAAATAGAAAGTCCAGAAGCGATGACATGCGCTAAAGCTTGTACAAGAAACATTCTTGCAGCAGTAAGGTTTAAGTTGTTTTCCAATATGAACCGCATGTTTAAATCGCTTTTGCCATACCCCCATAAAACGTGAAATGCTTCTGCAACTTCAAGTAAATAGAAAGTAATTCTGTGTGGCTCACAAAGCCTTGCTGCAATTTCTACCACATCTGGCCATTTTGCTAAGGTTTTTATGAGAAATATCTCTCCATCTGTCTTTAAAAGTAAGGGATTTGCTTTTGGCAATTCTTTTGGAGCATTGCGCATCAGTGAATGAGCACGAGCATGCGCATATTGCACGTAAAAAATAGGATTATCTTTTGATTGCTCTTTAACTTTAGCAAAATCAAAGTCAAGAACCATATCATTCTTGCGTGTTAACATTATAAAACGAGTGATATCCCTGCCAACCTCTTCCACTACATCCCTTGCTGTGAGGAAGTTTCCTGATCTTTTGGACATCTTAACAGGTTTGCCATTCTCAAAAAAATTCACAATATTATGCAGTTTTACCTCTATTTTTGCTTGATCATCACTGAGCGCAGAGACAACTGCTTTGAGCCTTTTGACATAACCGCCATGGTCACTACCAAGCTCTACGATCATATTGTTAAAACCACGTGATATCTTATCAAAATGGTAAGCGATATCCGAGGCAAAATAAGTCCAGCTGCTGTCCTCTTTTTTCAATGCTCGGTCAACGTCATCACCAAATTTTGTAGAGCGAAATAACATTTCTTTTCTGGAAGTCCAATTTTCACTTTCTTTGCCTTTTGGTTTCTCCAGATACCCTTCATACACTAGACCCTTGTCAGATAATATCTTTATACTCTCTTCGATTTTGCCACTTTTTTGCAGCTCATACTCTGAAGTAAAGACATCATGATTTACTCCAAGCAAGTTCATGTCTTCCTTTATGAGTTCTAAGATAGAGCTTAAAGTATATTCTCTAATTATCTGATTATCTTCCTCTTCTCTAAGCTCCTTACCATATTTTTTAGCCAGCCCCTCCCCTATTGGTTTTAAATATTCACCTGGGTATAAACCTTTTTCGATGCTAATTTTTTTTCCCAAAGCTTCTTTATATCGAAGATATACTGACCGAATTAGCGTATCTATCTGTGCTCCAGCATCATTAATGTAGTATTCTCTAGTAACTTTATAACCAACTTTCTTTAGTAAATTTGCTAAAACATCACAAAACACTGCTCCCCTTGCATGACCAATATGCAGTGGACCAGTTGGATTTGCAGATACAAACTCAACATTGATGGTCTGATTGTTCCCTATATCTAGGGTGCCAAACTCTGTTTTCAGCTCATTTATTTGTTTTAAAATTCCATGCCATACTTCTATTTTTAAGTGCATGTTGATGAAACCAGGGCCCGCTATTTCCACTCTTGCAATTTCATCAAAAAGTTCAAACTCTTTAGCTAAAACCTCTGCAATCTCAACAGGATTCTTTTTTTTATGCTTTGAAAGCACCATAGCAACGTTTGTGTAAATATCTCCATGCGCTCTATTGCTTGGAGGTTCTACGACAAAATTTGTTACACTTGTGCTTATAATACCCCTTTGTTTTAATTCATTTAATTTGCTGGAAATTAGAGAAAAAACCCGCCTAAAAATGCTCATTAACTAAAAAGCTATGAAATCTATAGCAGTATAGTGGATAAATGGGGAAAGGTGAAGGGTTATCTTACCTGATTTACGTTGCAATTTTTGTAATTTCTGGACCAGAAATTAATTGCATACTATCTCTAAATATAAGCTCTACCAACTCCTATAGAGGTTAGTAGAGCAGAACTTATAATTAAGAATGCCGAATCAGCATATATTGGGTTAGCTACACATTGCATACTTTCCCAAAGATCGCACATGTCAGGTTCACGAGAAGGGACCTCAATTACTAGATCTTTATTATCAGTGAACAGTTTTTCTAAGTTAATATCTTCATAAAGATGAATATTTGAAATAATCTTAACAAAACCAAGCACATAATCTTTTATCTTTAACTCGATGTTATTACTATAGCAGTGATTTTGACAAGGCCCATCATCTTTATATTTCGCTAAAAACAGAAAGACTCTCTGCGGGTTTTGACTCTTATCTTCATCTCTAGAGTAAGTAACATAATCTTTGTCTGTTACTATTACATCTTTGCCTTTAGTTTCACCACTGGCAGAATTGCGAAATATTCCGTATTCGTGATTTATAGTTCCTATTAACTTTCCAGGAACTGCAATATTATTTTTTAAGCTATACTTACATATTTCAACTACATTAGTCAATAAATTGTCTTCCGCGCCATTAAAATATTTGTATAGTTTTGGTCTTGCCATTAAATATACTGAATCTACTTTTTTTGAAAGGTCATCCAAGTCTTTTATGTGATCTTTATTGAAGTGAACTAAGTTTGTGAAGGGAATATGAATCTTGCATCTCTGGTTATGCTGCTACCGCCTTTATCACACCACTTAAAAACATAATCTTTACCTTCTTCAACTAATGTAAGGAATTTATCGTGCTTATTCCACTTAATACAGTTTTCCCAAAATGAAAAAATATTATGTTGAAAACTTTTTAAAAGATTAAAAAAGTTTGTTGTGTGTTTAACATATTCATCATCAGCTTAGCAGCCCAATGGACTACATAGCGTGTATGAAATTCACCTATTTCCTTATTACCTAATTTAATAATGGCTGTATGAAATGTTGCTCCACCGTCAATACTTTTATCGTGTATTTTATATAAGTTGGGATTACTTGGATGTGACAGAATTTTACCCTGCTCTATTATTAAAGGTATAAATTCTTTGATGCAAGGGTTCTTTATCTTTATCCCCACGATTTCATCCTTAGCCTTATCATCAATCTCATGTTTAAGATCTTTCTCTAGTTCACTCTTAATACTTTTCTTCAATTCATTCTTAGAGGTTGTCCTGAAACTAGAAAACTTAGGCATATTTCCTCGTTAACATAACCCTATTCATAGCAAGACATATGAAATTTTCAGTAGATGTTGTAAGCAAATCATATTCCTTTGATAGCCTTCTATTCCTCAAGCAAAAGTCCTTTCTACAACCCACCTTCTTGGCTGTACTTTAAATCCCTGTTCTCTCGCTGGCAGCAGCTCAAGCGTTATGTACCCAAAATCTACATGGAGGTCTTTTAACAATTTCAATATCTATGTCATATTCTTCCTTTATATGCCTTTTTCTACCTTTTACTTTTTTATTTCCATCATAACCTTTGACCCCCCTTTTTCTGTAGTTTTCACAGATTGACTGTCAAGCGCTTGGCTCCTCATTTCTTCCTATTTTTCTCCTGCTATATTTGGCAATTCATTTTCTCAAAAATTTCCTGCTTTTTCCATTGCCTAAACTGCTCATACACAGTCTTCCATAGCATTCCCGCCATTGGCATCCTGTACGCAATACATAGAAAATCGCCTCTAATATTTCTCTTTTACTATACTTTGGCGGTTTTCCTCCTTTCTTGTATCATACTCTGAAATATTTTTCTATTCGGCCTTTTACTTAGATCTGTTGGATACTTTTTTCTCATTTCTTACCTCACTTTTACATTTCTTATACTATACCTTATCCTACTTTCAAGATAATCTCTT
>NZ_QPIP01000093.1 GCF_003344345.1 Wolbachia endosymbiont of Cylisticus convexus
GTGTGCCGTAGTGATGCAAGGAATGGTCAGAAAAGAGCAAACTGAGTACTTAAGCTACGCAATAGATGAGGGTGGGCCCCTCGGAGCCGATTTACAAGAGCAGGCTTCAAACAACCATAAGCTGCTTTGGTAAAGAGCCAAGGTAGTGAGCGTTATGGAAAAGGCGCAGTTATGTGTCATGTGTGAAATAGAGAGATGAACGAAAGTGAACCACTGATAAAGTGTCGAAACCATAACTGATGACGTCAAAACCAGGGGCTTATAACTCAACTGGGATAAATCTACCGGGAGCTTGTTTACGGGGTAGGAGGCGTCCGGCATAAAGGTGGCATGAATCTATTTTAGGCTATTGTGTAGAACTACGGGAACCTGTCGTTTCGATGATAAGGGAGAAATTCAAGGAGCTAAACTCTAAGGATGAGAGTACCAATGCGGAAAACAGGGGCGCGTAGTAGTGAAGAAGTTTCTGTAATGGAAATGGAGCGAAGGAGTTGAGTTATTCAGTTTTAATTATGTATCAACCGAAAGGGAGGAGTTAATGAATAAAACAAAGTCTTTTGATATACCAAAGCAACTTATTTGGAGGGCTTATAAACAAGTATCGAAAAATAAAGGTGCGGCTGGTGTGGATGAGGTATCGATAACAAGGTTTGAAGAGAACCTGAAGGATAATCTGTACAAACTATGGAATCGGATGTCATCAGGAAGTTATTTTCCAGAGCCTGTAAAAGCTGTAGCAATACCGAAAGATACGGGAGGGGGACAAAGAATTTTAGGTGTTCCTTCAGTATTCGACAGGATAGGGCAAACGGCCGCTTCTATGTATCTTGAGCCGCTAGTAGAACCAAAATTCCATGAAGATTCATATGGTTATAGACCGAATAAATCAGCACTGGATGCGGTAGATACGGCAAGGAAAAGATGCTGGAGGTATGATTGGACGATAGATCTAGATATATCCGGGTTTTTCGACAATTTGGATCACGAGTTGGCATTGCAAGCTATCAAGAAGCATACAAATTGCAAATGGGTCATACTATACGTTGAAAGGTGGATAAAATCCCCTATAAAACTTGCAGATGGCAGTAAGGTAGTTAGGGATAAAGGAGTTCCGCAAGGAGGTTCAGTTAGCCCAATCATCTCTAATATATTCATGCATCATGTGTTTGATATATGGATGAAAAAGAACTACCCGACGGTACCATTTGAGAGATATGTGGATGATGCGATAGTGCACTGCAGAACAGAGAAACAGGCAGAATTTGTGAAAGTAATGATCGAAGAAAGATTGGCTGAGTATAAGTTGAAATTACATCCTGAAAAGACACAGATAGTGTACTGTAAGGATGACAATAGGAGAGATGAATTTCCTAAACAAAGTTTTGATTTTCTGGGTTACACATTCAGACCCAGGTTAGCAAGAAATAAAATAGGGAAGCATTTTGTTTCATTTCTCCCAGCAATTAGCAACAAGGCCAAGAAAAAGATTACTACAACCATAAGATCATGGAAAATGCTAAGAAATACGCATATAACATTAGAGGGGATGTCAGAGAAAGTAAATCCAATAGTCAGAGGCTGGTATCAGTACTATGGCAAATTTTACAGAACTGAGGTCTACAAATCTCTAAAGAATGTAGAGCGGCATCTAGAAAAGTGGGTCAAAAGGAAATATAAGAGACTCAGGGGTCACGGAAGACTAGCAAGACAATTTCTAGGAAAGGTGAGAAAGAGGTCTCCGGATATTTTCTATCACTGGACACTAGGGTTAGATCAAAAGGCTGAATAATGGAAGCTGTATAAGCTGAGAGGTTTACGTACAGTTTTGCGAGAGACTGGTGGGGAAGTTCCACTGGTCTACTCTCC
>NZ_QPIP01000094.1 GCF_003344345.1 Wolbachia endosymbiont of Cylisticus convexus
CATCAACTATGTTTTTTAAAATTTTTTGAATTTAGTCTTATTACAACTCTTATTTATAGTTTTGTATTCTTATTCAATTGAAAAACGTATTTTTGGCAATAAAAACCCTAGTTCATTACAGAAAGAAATTTATATCAAACAACTACCACTGCTTAGATCTTATGATTAATGAATATGTGCTTTAAATTTGTGTGGCGCGCATATTCATTAACCTATTTTCTTATGCAGATTTTAAAAATTTGCGTTAATTGCTTCTTTAAGCCTTGCATTAGCAATCACTATAATTTTGCGCATTAGAGCTGTTATGACTACCATCTTCTTTTTACCTCTACCAATGAGAGCAGAATAAAAAGCACCAAGTGCAGATTTAGTCCTTGAAGCAGCCATCGCAGATGTAAAAAGCTTTTCACGAACGTTCCTTCTGCCACCACTTATTCTGCGATAACCAATAGCTTTACCACTTTCTTTTGGATGCGGGGCAACTCCAGCAAGACTAGCAACTTCTTGCCTGCTTAAGTAGCCAAGTTCTGGCATCAAGCATACAAAATCTTGTGATAACTTTTTACCTATTCCTGGTACTGTTCTTATGATTTTTTGGCGCTTTTTTAACTCTGGATTCTCATCGATAATTTTTTGTATGGCATCATTGAGCTCATCTATTTGACTGTTAAAAAAGTCAATAGTTTTTTGGCAACTTTCTTTTATATAGTCGTTTTCAGGTGCTTTCAGTCTACATTTCTCTTGAGCTCTTATTTGTGTAAGGTCATCACGACGTTGACAAAGTGCAGCTAAGGCTGTTTGTTCTTTTGACATAGGCACAAATAGAGATAGAGTACTATAACGCTCAAATCCATATTGAGCAAGGGCTCTTGCATCTGATTGATCAGACTTTGCTAAAATTCCATGAGATAAGGTAAAGCTTTTTACTTTGCGAGTATTAGCTCGATGTACAGCAACATTCTTATCAACCAGAAAGTGTGCTAAGCCAAGCTCATATTTTCCTGTATTTTCCAAAGTTACAAAAGAATTAGGTAGAATATTTGAAAAATTTTGAAACAATTGTTGCCAACCAGCAGCATTATTATCAAACTTGATAGTGTTCTTTTGGTTGTGAACTGCAGCAACATTTTTAAATTTTCCGATATCAATGCCAATAAAATTTTGATAAGATGTAATCATAATAACCTCGATTAGTTTTAGTTAATTTAAGATTGTAAACGGGTGCATATGTATGTCCCACACAACTATTCAAACGTATCGAGAGATAGGGCTAGTGTACCTTGATCTAACGGTTGTAATACCAATTTCCTCCCGGTCGCACACGCCCGTGGTAGCCCTATTCCTAGTGAGCAGGGTTATCTTTCTCTCTTATCTCTTTTATATCACATTTCCATCTTACAATTTCCTACAAGCCTTGGTAAGCTAAATATTATATTGTACCAAGATGTAAAAAAAATATGATCAAGTACAAGTGAGAGTAGAAAACAAGGAAATGTGGGCTGAATTACAACAAAGAGGAGAAGAAATAGGAAAAAACTGCCTTTTTGGGGGAGTGAAACTTAAAGAAGCGGTAGAAAGAGGTAGTTTCACTAGATGTGGCATATGGAGTGAAAAGTATGCTATAAAAGAGATTAGCAATGATGAAGTATTGTCTTCATGGGTAAATAGGGTATGTGGAGGTAGTAAAGAAACTTGTATCTTCAAGGAGTAAGGCATTGTAGCTAAAATGTCTTGCAGGGAAGGTGAAGCCGAAAAGAAACTTATGCCAAAAAGGCTGACGAAAAGATTTTGCTCCCTTCCCATATAGAGTTAAAAGACTGAACAGTATCTTTGTAATTATATCCCGTATCACAAGGTTAGTCTAACTCTCAACTTTATTTATAGTTTTGGAGGCTGGTTTATGCAAACAAATGTTATTTTAGGTGTAGATATTGCTAAAAAAAAATTTGATGTTTGTTTATTGATAGGCAGTAAAGAGCGACATAAAGTTTTTCATAATAATCAAGAAGGTTTTGCAAAACTTGTAGCTTGGTGCAATAGACATGGAGTAGATTTTTTTCATCTATGTCTGGAAGCAACAAGTTGTTATAGTGAAGATATAGTGAATTTTATGTATGATCTGGGACATAATGTAAGTTTGATAAACCCAGCTCAAATCAAAGCTTTTGGCAAAAGTGAGCTACTTCGAAACAAAACAGACAAATCAGATGCTGCCAAGATTGCCAGGTTTTGTATTGCCAATAAACCTAATCTTTGGAAACCTACTCCTCCTGAAGTTAGGCGTTTAAGAGATCTCTATCGTTGTTTGCAAGCACTTAAAGACGACAAGTTACAACAAATGAATCGCTTGGAAAATAAAAATATGGATTCTCGTTGTAAGCAAGCTGTACTTAAGGTAATTGCTACAATAGAAACAGAAATTTCTGCTATAGAGGAAGAAATTAATGAGCATGTTAATAATTACTCACACCTAAAAAATATGGTAGAAAACATCAAGACCATAAAAGGTATAGGGTATCTTACTGCTATTGCTGTGATTGCAGAAATGCCACTTGTTGATAATTTTGATAATGCTAGGCAATTTACAGCTTTTGCTGGTCTAAATCCTGAGCATTACCAATCAGGTTCATCCGTAAATAAAAAAAGTCGAATATGTAAAATAGGATCAGAGCGTATTCGTAAAGCTCTTTATATGCCAGCTATAGTAGTAAAGAATTATAATTCTTACTTTCAAAAGTTTTGCCAACGTTTGAAAAATAAAGGAAAACTTCCAATGGTTATAGTTGTTGCATTAATGAGAAAGCTAATGCATGTGTTTTTTGGTATTCTAAAAAATAATCAACCGTTTGATTGTAATTTAGTTAAATAACTTGTTGACGTGAAGGACAGTATCTTTTAGGGGGCTTTAATTAATCTATAGACAACTTTAAGGTTTCAGAGTTTACTGGAGCCTTTGAGCTATAGTAGAAAATATTATATGTATGGTTCTTTTCGTGGAAAGAAGTCTAGACTATGAAGTAGGGAAAAAAGTAAAAAATTGGAGGTTAGAGCGAGGTTATACTCAGAAAGATTTAGCAGAGAAAATTGGTGTAAAGTATTGGGTAATACTGCAATATGAGAAAGGGAATCGTAGAATTTCGATTGAAAGGTTATATGCTATAGCTGAGGCACTATCAATCAGTATTACGGATCTTATTCCTGTATCAAAAAGCTGTTTTGAAGATGAAGGGGAAGAAATACTGAATCTAGTAAGAGAATATAAAAAGATTAATGATCAGGAGTTACGTAAGATGTTTTGTTTGCTAACCAAATTTGTCCAAGTCAGTGAAAAAAGTAGTAGGAAAGCAGAGAAAGTAAAAATTGCAAAGGGTCTGGTTAAAGCAGGAGTTTCTGTTGATATTGTTGCAAAAACAATTGGTCTCTCTGCTGATGAATGTGTTGAAGAAAAAGTTGGTTCTATCTACTACCAAATAGGAAAAAAGATAAAAGAATGGAGGCTAGTGAGAGAGTATACTCAGAAGGATTTAGCAGAAAAAATGATTACAACACGTGATGAAATAAGCAACTATGAACAAGGAAGGACTGCTGTTCCACTGGGAAGATTATATGAGATAGCAAAGGCGTTATCGATTAATATCATGGACCTACTTGAGCTAACAGAAGATGCAGATAATAAAGTGGTACCTGATTTGATTAAAGAATACAAAGAAATTGAGAGCCAAGAACTACGTAATGCATTAATAAAATCTTTGTTTGAAGGTTGTGAAGAAAAAGTGAGGAAAGCGGAAAGAATCAAAGTTGCAAGGGACTTAGTAAAAGGGGGAATTCCTGTTGATATTATTTTGCAAGCGGTAGGTTTACCTGTTGATATAGTTTTAGATGGGTAGCTCGTGGAAAAATTATAGCAATAAAGTTTTAAATGGAGGTATATGTGTTTGTTTCTGCAAGCAATGTTAGTTATGGAATAGGGCAAAAAATAGAAAATTGTAGGTTAATGCGAGGTCATACTCAAATAGGATTAGCAGGTCAAATAGGTTTAACATACCAAGAAGTGAACAGCTATGAAAATGGCTATAGCGCTATTCCTGTTGAAGTATTATATATAATAGCAAAAGCATTATCAGCTACTGTTACAGATCTGCTACCTGAATCAGTAATAGTAAGAGAGTATAAAGATGAAGACGAAGAAATACTCTATCTAACAAAAATATATGAGAATCAAAAGTTAGGCAAAATAGTACCTTCATTAGTCAGGTTTGTTCATATTAGCGAGAAAATCAATCAAGAGGAGGCAAGATTAGAAGTAGCAAAAAATCTAGTTAAAGAAGGAGTTTCAGTTGACATAATTTCCCAAGCAACCGGCTTATCTATTTACGAGTATGATAATACAGAGAAAGAAGTCTGCACTGATTCTGTATACTACAGAGTAGGGCAAAGAATAAGAGAATGGAGATTGATAAAAAGGTATACTCAAAAAGATTTAGCAAACAAAGTTGGTTTAACACTCAAGGAAATACACGAGTATGAAATAGGATACACTGCCATAT
>NZ_QPIP01000095.1 GCF_003344345.1 Wolbachia endosymbiont of Cylisticus convexus
CTCCATTCCTATAGTGAGTGGAGTTATCTTCCCTCTTATCTCCTTTATATCATATTTTTAACTTACAATTATTCTACTGTTTACTGGAGTGGTTAATATATCAATTATCGATTGTTTAAGATGGTCTAAACCTTCCAATTCCTTTCCACTAGTAGCACTCATACCGCGCATCTTTTTACCCTACAAATACATTTTTACTATTACCCATCATATGAAAACCACACGATACTAAATCTCCTGTTCTCGCTACACCAATACCATTCACAAATACTCTGTTTGAACCTTGTACTATCGTCTCTCCCAAAGTTGCAATATCACCTTTTCGACACACAGATCTTCCTTTCTCAAAAACATTGCTGCTTCCACTCATACAAACATGAGCTGGTATCCCACTGCAATAATCTCCTACACAAGCTACTGTTTTTCCCATGTATTTTAATTTAGGTCTATTCTACTTCCTTTCAGTTTTATTCCACTTTTTGTCATCTCTATGCTCGATTCCCCAGCCTTCAGTGTTATTTTATCTACTACTTCAATCTCTAAATGATGTTTATCTTTATCGTATGACAACTTTGTTCCATCTTGAAACTTCACACTATTTATTTCTTTTTTATTCTCTGGTGCAGAGTACTTTTGTTGATATATTCCAGGAAGTACTACTCCTAATGATAATTCTCCCAGCGGGGAAAGTATAACTACTTGCTCATCAATATCTGGCGGAGACCAATTTCTATCTTTTCCTGCTTTGCTCGTTATCCATGGCAACCAATCTGTTAAAAATTCTCCTATTTTAACTCTTACTTTTGCTTTTTCATAATCTATTTCTTTTACAACTCCTATACGAATAACGTTTGCTAGCTTCCTATTCAGCTCTGAAATTGCAAAACTATGATCCAACATTTATATTTCCTACGTTTATTGTATGTGGCTTAATTTTTCCCTCTAACCAGACTGATTCTCCCACATGCAGATAGTGGACCCATTCAATCAACCACACTAAATATGCATCAAGTTCTGGCCTAAAATCATCTCCTCCTCCTGATATAAATTCTCCTGGTGAAACATTTTCCACATTCCAAGTATTTTTATTCACTACTCTTGCTACTTCTGCTGCTAATGACCTTACAACTAACGAGGAATACTCGACTGTTCCATCAACTACAATTCTCGCTTCAAATCTTGCTTTCAGGGCTAATTCCTCTGTTCCAGGATCTTTTCCCGATTCTAAACTCACAAGCTCTACAAATACCGCTGGCGCTAATAATTCTTTTCTTATCGATGGATAAATTTCACAAGTTTGAATTGCTGGTATTTCTTTCTTCAGCGTAGTGCAGATTGCGTTATGCAAATCTTTAAAATTCATATATTTCTTGTAATATCACGTTCAAAGAACTTTTCAAACACTTCCTCAACCTCATAATTAACAAGATTCCCTATTATCCTTGAAGCCTCAGGTTCCAATGGTAGTTTTATTTCCTTTATCGGTAATGCTGCTCTCCCTTCACGTTTAAAAGCTCCTTTATAATCTCTTGGCATTGTTGCAGTAAATGCTCCAATAAACTCATGTTTTCCTACTTTCGTACCTCTTCTTGTTTGTCTCACTTTACCAATTAATGAAGTTCTGACGTCATACAGATTCGCTCTAATTAATACGTTCAACCTGCTTGTCTTTGCTTTAAAGATTCGTAGCCTTTTTCTCACTAACATCGATTTTATTCTCTTTTCTTCGCTAATTTCCTTAGCAGCTTGGGATTTTAGCCATAGTGCTGTTTTATTCAGTGCTTTTGCTACTACTAATTTGATTTGAGCTTCTTTTCCTCTGATATCACTTATTACCTGATTTATATTATGAAACACTTCCTTCTCCTACGGCTTGAATCTTCCATATTTCACTTGAAGAATCTTTTAACGGCGGTTCAAAAATCTTATAGAATCTTTTTTCAATCTTGATATAATCACCTATGCTAAAGGAAGTAACGTCCTCACTGCGTATCTCTATTGAGGCAATTTGCTGAGTTAATGCTCCATCTGCACCTAAAGAGTACGTAGTGTCAGGACGTTTAATTAGCACTTTTATTTTACGAATACCCTCCTTATTTTTATTACAGTATGTGGCTTCCACTCCTAAATGCTCAAAACAATCTTCTAATAATCTCCCTATATTCATCAACTAGAACTAATTTTTACCAAAACTGCCGGACGATGGCACATTGGCAGAGGATTTGACTGCGTATGTAAATCTGTTCCTCTATCAAACCTCCTTGGTTCTTGTTTTGCATAGAGTGGCTGTCCAAGAGTATTTACTGTCTCATTAAAATCTGCTGGTGCAAAATATGTTGTAAATGTGCTTGCTGTTCCTACTGGAAAACAGTTTCCACTTTCTCTTTCTATAAACCTTCTTACATTTCCCTCAGGATCAGTTGCTTGTCCTCTGTATTCCTCAAATGTTATGCCACAGAACGTAAATCCTGACCTCATATCATTTCGAAGTGCTGCTCCTTCTTGCCATCTTTCATATGCTTCTTTCACTTTAGCGTGAGAAGTGAGTGCATCAAAAAACTCAGGGCTTACCAGTGCATGAATTCCCGTCATATATTCACCACTTAAGTTATCCTCAATATGTCGCAATACCTCCAAACACTTACGTTTTACATCTGTTGTTGCTGTTCCAAGGGCAAAATTTACTACTTTTGGTGTAATTTCAAATTCGTTGTACAGATTTAATAATTCTGACCCGTCAGCATCTAAAATTATTCCTTTCAGCGCTCCCATTCGCAAATGCTCTAATGTTATTGCATGTTTGTTTCTCATTAGCTGCAAATGATCAGTTATTACATCTGCCAGCGCTTTAAGTTCACTCTCTGATCCAAATGCCCTTATTCCTTGTACTTCCTCTGGCAGCACTACATCATCATGCGGAATGTGCGGAATCGTAAATGTTCTTACCTTTCTTTTTCCTCTTTTTCCTACTGTTGCTGGTGCTCCTGGTATTTGTGTTGGTAATAAACTTAATACTCCGTTGTGTTCTTCTATGGTAATATGTCTAAATCTTACTGATCTACTTGGAAACAAATTTAAATTTTCAACACGTCCATAATTTACCGGCAATATATTCATCGCATTTGTTAGTGCCGTCATGCTAAATGCTGTATTTGTAAATGGATTTTGCATTCTTTTTCTCCTTATTAATTTTAGTTAAACTCCCTTGCGGATAATGATCCCTCGTCCTTCAAGTTGCTTTATTGCTTCAGCTTTCTGTTCTTCAGTGATATTTGCTGGCCACACAACTGCATGATCTGCTAGTATTGCACCACGAGTAATAATTACTGCTTTGGCATTTTCTGTCGCATTTACATCACTTACTATTGCACCTATTGCTGTTTGTGTGCCGTCTGTTCCAGTGGGATTAAGTACTCTAATAAAACCATCTTCCGTCTTTTTGGCAACTACTGCACCAAGCTTAAGATTTTGACCTTTAGCTACTGTTATTTGGTCTCTTGAATATAGATTTGAAACTTCGTATTTCAGAAGATCCCCAAGGTTATTTTGTTCTGTTATAGTACTCATTTTGCTTTTCCCCTTTATTTTTTACTTTTGTTATACTACGAATATTCTAAATGCCAGATTGTGCACGACTTCTTGCTACCTGCATCATTAAATCTTCTGACGAATTCTTTGGTAATGTGCTTAAAATTTCAGTCTTCATTGTTCGTTCTGCAAGTATCGACATTAATATTTCTTGTGCTTGTTTGCTGCTAACATTCTGCTCTATAAATTCTCCTATTTTCTCTGGCATTCGTGATAAGTTGCATAAACGTATTAATTCAAGAACTTCAGCATGATAACTGTCATTTTTGATTTTATTAGTTAAATTATCAGTTTCTAGGTCAGTTGTAGTTTGTTCATTCATAGTAATACTCCTGTTTTTATTAATAGATGAAAGAATTGTCATTCCGTCTGCAAGGCCTATTT
>NZ_QPIP01000096.1 GCF_003344345.1 Wolbachia endosymbiont of Cylisticus convexus
GTTCAAAAAAGTGTGTCAAACCGAAAAAAAGTAATTTATATCAATTTAAAAATGGAGGTTTGACAATGAGTCAAAAAGTAGTAAACAGAACTAACGGATTGGTAGATTATAAAGAGTTGGAAACAAATATCCTGTCGTCTATACGAGAAGGAAGACCGTTGACAGGAAAGGAGGGAGCATTAACACCATTTATAAAAAAGCTGCTGGAGGCGAGTCTAGAAGGTGAAATAGAAAACCATTTATTAGCTGAAAGTGAAGAAAATAATCGCAGAAATGGGAGGAATGGAAAGACTTTACGTACAAGTGCAGGTTCATTTGAGCTGTTAACGCCAAGAGATAGAGAAGGAAGTTTTGAGCCGCAAATAGTCAAAAAAAGGCAAACAAGCTTACATCCAGAGCTTGAAACGAAGATTTTGAGCACATTTGCCAGTGGTATGAGCTATAGAGATATAGCGTCACACGTTGAGGAAATTTATGATCACAAAATATCGGTAGCAGAGATATCAAGTATTACCGACAAATTACTGCCTATAATCAATGAATGGCGTAGTCGTCCACTGCAATCAGTATACCCGATAGTATTTATGGATGGGATGTTCTTTAAGGTCAAGGAGGATGGACATTGCGTAAGTAAATGTATGTACAATATATTGGGCATAGACCAAAATGGCAGAAAAGAAGTCCTGGGCTTTTATTTGGCTGAAAGTGAAGGAGCTAACTTTTGGTTGGAAGTGCTAAATAACCTCAAAGAAAGAGGAGTAGAAGATATTCTGATTGCATGTGTAGATGGGCTAAAAAGCTTTCCTGCAGCCATCAACAGTGTATTTCCCAGTGCAGAAGTGCAGCTATGTATAGTACACCAAATAAGAAATTCTCTGAAATATGTATCCAGTAAAGATGTGAAAGTTTTCATGAATGATCTGAAAAAAATATATCGTGCTTCAAGTAAAGAAATTGCTGAGAATTATCTGCTTGAGCTGGAAGGAAAATGGGGAGAAAAGTATCCTTTAGTTATAAAATCCTGGCAGAACAATTGGGAAAACTTATCCAGTTATTTTAAGTATTCTGGGCCAGTTAGGAAGCTGATTTACACCACTAATCCAATTGAGGGGTTGCATAGACAAATCAGGAAATTTACTAAAACTAAGGGTTCATTTACTAGTACAAATGCCTTGTACAAACAGGTATATTGTGCTATAAAAAAGGTAGAGCAAAAGTGGATTATGGCTCTCCCTAATTGGGCTTTAACTATGTCTCAACTTGATATTTTCTTTCCAGATAGGTTGAAAATTGAGTTGAACTAAAAATGCGGCTTGACACACTTTTTTGAACATTCCCTTTGGATCTGATAGTTCTGTATTTACCTTGATTGGCTCTAATGGAGTTTTCTGCTCTTCCGGTTTATCGTCTGGAATTGGAACAGGCCAATCCATAATGTTTTGCGGTATGTTTGTTCGAGCTTCCTCTTCCTTAGCCTCTCTTTGATCTGCTAAAGATGACGCATTAACTACTGTACCTTTAGTAGCTTTTTGTCTTAGTTGTGTATTTTCTTCTTGTAATTGCTTTAAATTTTTCTTTAACTCATCAATCTCTTTTATTTTTTGTTTTAATTGCTCAGATATAGTTAGTTTGTCTCTAGTCAATTTTTTGTTTTCTTGTCTTAACCCACTAGCTATTCTGCTTGAGTTGTTGTTTACAGCTTGTATATCTTGGTCTTGCTGCTGCATGCTTGTTCTTCTACTTTCATACTCAACTTCAGTTTGAGTTGATGTAGCTACTTTCGTATTTACTTCACTGAGCTCGTTCGCAAGTGATCTTCCAGGTTCAAGTTGTCGAATTTTCCTCTCTAAATCTTCGTTTTTTCTCTGTAATGCATTGAATTCTTGAGACAATAACTTCATCTCTTTGGCCAATGTATTGTTTTTCTCTTTTTCTTCCGTCAATTTTTCTACCAACTGCTTTTCGTGATTATCCTTTAAACCTTCTGCCAATATTCTCATTAGATCATTTTCCAAATTTGCATTCTTTTTTTCTAGTGCACTTAACTTAGCTTCACTTTGCTTTAATTTTTTCTGCTGCTCTTCATTTATCCTATTTATTTCATTTTCTTTATCTTTCAACTGATCACTTAACCTACCAATTACATTATTTTTACCCTGTAGTTCTTTTTCTAGCGCCTTTATCTCTTGTGTTAGTTGTTCAATACCTTGATCTTTTTCTTGCGTTATCTTTTTCAACTCAGCTTTAAGTCTTTTAACTTCTCCTTCCAAAATTTGCTTTTCTTCACTTAATGTTCTTATTTCTGTATCACCTTCCTTTTCTATCTTTTGGTTACGTTCTTTTAATTTTTCGTGCTCCTCCATAAGTGACTTAACAGAAGCATCTAGCTCCTTTATTTTTTGATCTTTTTCAAATATCGCTCGCTGTTGTTCGTTAACTTCATTTTTCAAGGAGTCACGTTCTAAGATTAGATTATTACGCTGCTCTGCAAGTTTGTTAATTTCATTTATAGTTTCATCTACACCTTTTAATCCTTCTTGCTCATACTTTCTCTCATAATCTTTGTACATTTTTTGTTGATCATAACCGTCGTCAATGTATTCATCAGTGATTTCAGACTCTTCATCACCAATTTCGCTCTCAGTGGAAAAAGAACTTCTACGCGAACGCGAAGAAGGCGTACCGGGAGAGGAGTATCCACTACTACTTAGTATAGGTGACTGTGGTGAATTTTTTGTAAATGTTTCCTCTGCTGGTGTTTGCTGCTCGTTCACACTTTTGCCCATGTCAGTAAAAGCTTGATGCAGAGTTTTTCCGTTGATAAAAACTTCTTTATTCTGCTCAGCTAATTTTAATACTTCTTCTGAACTCGTTATTCCTCCAAATCTTGGTTCACCAATCACTTTTTTTATGCCCTTAGAACTCACTTCTACAGTTATGCTACAATCTACGTTATTGCCTTTAGAATCATTAGCCTGCCAGTTGATGGTCATTTCACATGAGCTTGAACCAGCAAAATCATAGTGCCTTTTGCTGCCTTTTTTGGTTGCAGTGACTTGACTATCTTTCCCTAAAGATAGGTTATAAACCTTACCTTCGTCGCTGGCTCTTAAAAGGGCGCTAATCTCTATTGGTTTTTCTTTATTTTCAAACCTAATTTTAAAGTCATTATCTTTTGTTGTATATACTAAGAAATTTTCACCTGGTAGGGATGCTTCAAAATTTTTATGTGTTTCATTTATTGATTGCTCAAATTTTTGGAACTCCTTTTTCCACTTTAAATTTATCTGTTCTTTAATGTCCTCATCTTTGCGTAAAGGGCCAATAAAGTACCAGATTAAATTTTCTTCCTCTAGTTTTTTTATAAAATCCTGAAAATTGTTGCAAGATTCAATGAAACTTAAAATATCATTTTTCTTCTGCTCATCTACATCTAAACCTTGATTTTCAGCTATAAATAAGTTTTCTTTTGGCATAATTTCTATTTTTAGAGAACTATATTATAATATTAGCACATTTTCTTAAAAAATCAACTAATCTTATAGTTAAATAAACTTGAGTATTTGGCGGGAATGTTATATATTAATCACTCCAAGAAGTGCAGTATGGACAATACTATTATAAGAAAATACGATATTAGAGGTGTGGTAGGCAGAGACCTGCAGATCAGTGATGGGTATGAGGTAGGTAGAAAATTTGGTCAAATTGCAGCTAACGTTTGTGTAGGCTATGACAGCAGGATAGATTCACCAAGTATAGAAAGAGAATTAATCAGGGGCTTAATTTTATCCGGCGCAAATGTTATACGAGTTGGGCTCTGTTCTTCACCTATGCTCTGTGCTGCAACAATGCAGGCAGATCTTGGGATTATGATCACTGCTTCTCACAACCCCAGCGAATATAATGGCTTTAAATTTTTCAGCAGTAAAAAAGTTTTCTCAGATCAAGAAATAAAGGAAGTTATAGGTAGTACAATTAAAAACAGCACAAAAATTGGAAGCTTAATTAACATGAATACATATAGTGAGTACATTTACATATTAAAAAATGCGCTCAAGAATAACACTACACAAAAACTAAAAATAGCATGGGATTTTGGCAATAGTCCAACAATTGTAAGGTATATTGAAAAGGTTTTACCAGGTCATATACACATCGTAACCAATAACTCTATAGATGGAACTTTTCCACTGCATGACCCAGATCCCATAGAAGAAAAAAATCTTGCTCAGTTAATCGATATTGTCAAGAAAGATAAATGTGATCTTGGCATTGCACTAGATGGTGATGGTGATAGGGTACGCTTGATTGATAATAAAGGTAATGTTGTTTCCAATGATCACTTATTTATGATTTTTGCACGTGAAGTATTGGAGGAATACCCAAAAAATAAAGTTATTGCCAACATAAAAATGAGTATGAAAGTGCATGATTTCGTGAGCAAATTAGGAGGGCAAATAATTACTTGTGCCACTGGACATTCACTAGTTAAGAAAAAGATGGTAGAGGAAGGGGCAAAGTTTGCCGGTGAGCTCAGTGGGCATTTTTTCTTCTCTGAGCTAGGTTTTGATGATGGACTATATTCTGCTGTTAAAGTCATTGACACTTTACTTAAGAAAAACCAAAGCCTATCTGAGATGATTGAAGATTTACCAAAGTTATATATCACTCATGAAGTGAAAATTGTAGTAAAGGATGAGAAAAAATTTCAAATAATTGAGTCAATAAAGGAGACACTAAAGCAGCAAAATATTGTATTTTCAGAGCTTGATGGCATTAAGGTAACCGATAATAAAGGTTGGTGGCTTCTTAGAGTATCAAATACGCAAAACTGTATTACAGCAAGATGCGAAGGAAAGACCTTAGAAGATTTTGAACTCACTAAAAAAGTTTTGTTTTATTACATCGATGAACTAAAATCATACATTTAAATTTTTTTGATGGTTTGCTTATTCAAAAATGTCTGCAGTTTTGTTTGATTAATAATAGGAATTGGTATGACCTATGGCGCACTGCTGTGAATAACAGCTGTCTAATCTAGTTTAGCTATAGAAAGTGAATACTCACTTTTCTTTATTATTTTTAGATTTTTCTTGATCAACCATTTCCTCACCAATCTCTTTTATTTTTAGTATCAACGACTCTGGTACATACATGTCAATCACTTCTTCTGTTGTCACAAATAGAGCCTGATAAGAGTGTGAATTTATTATCCAATTAGGCAATATGTCTTCTGCTTCTATTTTAGACTCTCCCTCTTTTTTATCGTATACTGTGTGGCAATATAAGTGCACAGCAAAAAATAGTACATAAGAAAGCAATATTCCTCTAAGTGCTCCGACAAAGATTCCAGTAACTCTATCCATTAATCCCAACCTTATGGGTAATAATATGTACATTAGCCAGTTATTCATTGTCATGAATGTAAGATTAAGTACGATAAATACAGAGATTGTAGAAAGTATGTTTTGCGTAACTTTAGAGTCAAAATACTTACTATAATTTATAATAAAAAAATCATAGTAACTAGCTGTCAAAAAGACTGATAAGAGCAAGAACATTAATGCACATAACTCTTTTATAAAACCTCTAGTTACCGATATTATTACACACAAGACAATAATAAAGATAATTAGACTATCGAAAAACATATCTTAATCTATATGATTTTCAAGATATAATAGTTGTAAATAACAAGGTTGTAAAATTAATTGTGTTTATGTTTCATCAGTTGGTTTAAGTACCGAGCAATCATATCAACTTCTAAATTTAGGTAATTACCTGTTTTATTATGCTGAAAAGTTGTGTTTTTCCATGTATAGGGAATGATATTCACAGTGAACTCTTGATTGACAACTGAATTTACTGTGAGAGAAACCCCATCTAGCGTTACAGAACCTTTTTTTGCAACAAATTTAATTAATTCTTGTGGGCACGATAACTTGACTTCATGAGAATCTAAATTTCGTTCAATTGTTAAGATTCTTACTATCCCATCAACATGACCCTGAACCAAGTGGCCATCAATCCTATCACTCAGTTTCATTGCTTGTTCTAGGTTTATTTTTTTTCCTATTTTCCACGTATTTAAGTTAGAAACCTTCATAGTTTCTTGAGATGCTTGAACTGTGAATACATTGTTCATTGTGTCGACAACAGTTAAACACACTCCGGAGCAGGCTATTGAATCTCCTTTATTTACAGAGGATAAATTTTGTGTTTTGATGTGGAAGGAGTTAGAGTGAGTGGTGATATCAATTATAGTTCCAATGTCTGTAATAATTCCTCTAAACATGCAGTAAAATGAATAATTATATTATGAAAGATCTTATAAAATAGCTTATTTGTTAAGTACAACAAAGAAGATCTTTTTTACTTACCTGTTCAATAGATTCTACAGAATATTCAGAATATATAAAGTAAGCCAGGCTCAAAACACATAGTGTAATTAATATTGGTAACCCTATGTTTAATATTAGACCAATACTTTCCCTTTTTTCTATTGGCACCAATTCCTTTAAAACTGACACTTTTCCCATTGGCAAATTCCATAGGCAGAGTGCTGATATAGAAGCTGCTACCAAAAATAGACAAAAATAAGTCTCTTTCGAGGAAAATACAGTTTTTAATGGTGATTTAGGTGTAATATTAGTAGAAAATGGAGTCTTAGCTTCATTTATTTCTGATAAATGGTCTGCAGCTTTGTTTGGCAAAATCTCATGAGAAACGTTTTTAGGCTGTGATTGTGTACGAGTACGTAAATTTATGGATGCGATTAATTGGTTTATCTTTTCCCTTACTTTTTCCTTAGCATATTCCTCTGTTACCAAAGACTTACTATGTAGCATTCCAATTCTTTCTAATAATTGTAACCTTTCCTTATCTGAGCATAGCATTTCAGATATTTCTTTATCCTGAGTATAAACGATCTTGAACACTTCGCTTGCAAGAGAGAGGAGCATTGTGTTAAGTAGATTTCGATCTTTACTTATCAAGTTTTTATATTCACTACTTATCAAGTTTTTATATTCACTTACCACTTTAACGAATATTTCATCAAGTGTTTTTCTCTCATTATCATTCTTAAGCTCATTATCTACCATAGCTACTCTAGCATCGCATTCTGCTTGTTTTATGACCAATGATTCTTCTGATAGTTCTGCAGAACAGTCTGTATCCAGTCTAGTTGTGCTGATTTCTTGATCATTTTTTGCACACTTTTGATTTTGAAGTGCTGCATGGTAAGTTAAAGCCTTCTGTTTTTGTATAGAAAATTTGGGCAGTTGTGGAGAAAAGAATTGTGTTGTATTGAAAAAATTGGGTAGATGGAAAAAAGATCTAAACCAGGAAAAATTTTCATGCATTGCAGCAACAATTACTGGTGCGCGTGTAATTTGCTTTCTGTTACTTGCTATATTGTAGCCAAACGAATCTTGCACAATTTGTTTACCTTGCGTATTCCCTTTTTCAACCACATTTTCGTTTTTATTTTCAGTTTCTTCTACTTGTAACGTATCTTGACTTTGCTCCTCACTTTTGGCTTTTTCTACATGTTTTAGCTGCTCATTTAGGAATGCCTCGATCTGTTGCAAGCTATTGAGGTTGATATTTTTAACGTTTGTTTGTAGCGTTATCGTTATGCCCTGTAGAAGGATTTGAATTGGAGCATTACTTATGAATTCTTCTACAGTTTTATTAGCTTTGCAGTGGTTATTGTATAATTCACTACTTTCTTGTGGTACTTTTATATTGGCTGTGAAACTTTTTTCTTGAAGAAGATAGATTTTGAAAAAGCCAATTAAATGTTTTATTTGAGGTAATATTGTATTAGGGTTTACCTCTGTTAGCAGCTTGAGCTTAAATGAAAACTCTTGTGTATCACTTGCAACATTTTTTGAGCGAATGGTGCTAATCTCCAGCACTTCATTAGAAAATGCTTTACTTATGTCTTTGGATCTATCCTTAAAAAACTTAGGTAAATCCTCCATTTCGTATTTTCTCTGAGTTTTTATGTTACTGTTATGCATGAGTAAATTTTTTAATGTAGAGTGAAATAAAAAACACAATTAGTCAATAAATTAATAATTAGAGTACCCTTGCATAACAGTAGCGTGTTAGATTCAATAAGAGCAGAAAAAGTTACTTTACAAACCTCATCAGTTTCCTTATCATGACAATAAGAGTATTTATCCTTGTTTTTGGGCTCAACGACAAAATTCAGTAAAAAAACTCAGATATTTATTGGCAAATTACATAAAATTATAGCGGCTGCATGTCTTTTTTATTTTTTCTACGTTCAGCCAAAACGCGCTTTAAATAAGCGTTAGCACATTATTACAACGCCAATTTACATTATTATAGGGTCAAAACTCACTACTGGGGGATTCTTTTGCCTTTTTTCTTTATTTGGTAAATTTTTTAATGTTTGTAGTTAAAAAAGCCCAAAAGAGGTGTCATTCCAGTGCGTGACACTGGAATCCAGAAATCTTTACTACAAATAAGCATATTGAGCACAAAATTATGCTAAAACACAACGTTTTTGGTGAGATTATGGACAAACTGGATCCCAGTGTCTAGGCACTGGGATGACATTACAGAGGCTACTGGGACGCCGCGACAGAACCCCCTCTACGCATGACATCTTTATGGAATGAGATCCCAGTGTCTGGGCACTGGGATGACAAGAAGGAGGCAATGGTATGACAACAAAAGGCAATTTGAATGACACCATCATAGAGATCAGCTACTTGAATGACGCCCATATTCCAGCATCAAGCACTGGGATGACACCGAAGGGGCTACTTGCATCTTTTTAGCCCAAATCACAATGTTCGTACAGCTATGTGTCAGCTACTTGAATGACAAAAAGGAGAGTACTCGCATGACACCTTTTTATCCAAATAGTTTTATTGATGATATTAAAGATTGCACTATAATGAAAGTTTAAGCTAGCGTTTTTAAGGTGAATAAAGAGCTAATAAGTGAAATACCTTTACTTGAAGATAAGGCAGTTTCTGAGATTGAAAATGCTGCTTCTTTGCAGGATTTAGAAAAAGTTAGGTTGTCATACTTGGGGAGAAAGGGTGTAGTAAAAGCTTATTTCGATGACTTAAAGAATATAGATGATGCAGGAGAAAAACGCGACCTAGGTGCAGTGATTAATGTTTTACGCAATAAGATAGACCAGCTTATAACAAGCAAAGAAAATGAACTAAAAGATAAAGAAGTTAAGTTAAAACTGCAAAATGAAGCAGTTGATATCACACTGCCTGTCAGACCAGAAAGAATTGGCAAGATTCATCCACTCAGTAAAGTTATAAGTGAAGTAAAGCTCATTTTTGCACATATGGGTTTCAAAGCAGTTGATGGTCCTGATATTGAAGATGAATTTCATGTGTTTGATGCGCTAAACACTCCGAGTCACCACCCTGCGCGCGAAGAGCAGGATACCTTCTATTTAAGAAACAAAATAAATGATAAAAGAATGATGCTGCGCACTCATACCTCATCTGTGCAGATTAGAACCATGGAAAAGACAAAAACTTTTCCAATTAAAATAGTGGCTGCAGGCAGGGTATACAGAAATGACTTTGATGCAACTCACACTCCTATGTTTCACCAGATAGAAGGGTTGTATGTTAATGAAAATGTCAATATGGGCCAATTAAAGTTTACTATTCATCGCTTCCTTGGTAAATTTTTCGGAGATAAAGGTCTAAAAATACGCTTTCGTAATAGTTTTTTCCCTTTTACTGAGCCTTCTGCAGAAGTGGACATAAGCTATAAAGATAGTAAATGGATTGAAGTACTTGGATGCGGTATGGTGCACCCAAATGTCTTTCAAAATGTTGGAATAGACTATGCTAAATACAATGGTTTTGCATTTGGTATTGGCATAGAAAGGCTGGCGATGCTCAAATATCAAATTGGTGACCTAAGGAGCTTTTATGACAACAGAATCAGTTGGCTCAACCATTATGGTTTTCATTTTTCGTCTTTAAGATAAGTGACAAACAAAGCTTATACATTTGTTATACTTGCTGCTGGGCATGGTAAACGAATGAATTCAAGCTTACCTAAGGTTCTGCACAAAGTAGGTAATTTCTCTATGCTTGAGCACGTCATTTATAATGCAAAACAGCTAAATCCTAAAAAAATAGCTGTTGTAATTGATTTGCCTTTAACTCAAAGGCTGGAATGCTTTGAGGGTATAAAATTAATTACACAAGAGTCAACGCTTGGCACAGGGGATGCAGTCAAAATTGCAATGAGAAACCTGAAAGAATTGTCAGACATAGTTGTTGTGCAGTATGGAGATACTCCACTGATAAAAAGCAGTACAATAACTAAAATGGTAAGCTGCTTAGGAGAGAGCAACGCTTTAGTTTGTCTTGGGTTTAAAACTCATAATAAAGGATACGGTAGACTAATTATTGAGAACGGTTCCCTAAGAGAAATCGTAGAAGCACAAAATGGTAGAAATAATGATGAGGAATTTCTTGCTAATGCCGGAATAATGGTTGCACGTGAAAAGAATCTACGTGAATTGGTGGAGAAAATAGAGTGTAATAACCAAGCTCATGAATATTACTTGACCGATATCGTTGCCATTGCAGTAAAGAGTAATTTAAATGTTGGCTACGTTACTGCTGACGAAAAGGAGGCAATTGGCATAAATAATAGGAATGACCTTGCAAAGGCTGAGTTTTACTTTCAAGAAGACAAAAGAAAGTTTTTCACTAACTCTGGAGTGACACTTGTTGCTCCAGAGACTGTTTTCTTCTCTCTTGACACGCAAGTTGGCATGGATTCAATTATTTACCCATACGTTTTTTTTGGTCCTGGAGTCAAAATAGATTCTGGTGCTAGAGTTGGTCCATTTGCCAAATGTGAAGATACAACAATCGGTGATGATGTAACTGTAGGTAATTTTGTTGAAACAAAAGCAAGTGATATAGGTATGAATACTAAAATAAAGCACTTAAGTTATATAGGAAATACTAAAGTAGGGCAGGGGAGTAACATAGGTGCAGGTACAGTTATTTGCAATTACGATGGGAAAAAGAAGCATAAAACAAATATTGGAAGCAATTGCTTTATTGGTGCCAATAGCTCACTAATTGCACCGCTTAATGTTTATGATGACTCTCTAGTTGCAGCAGGTAGCGTTATAGTGGAAGATGTGCCAAAGAGGAGTCTTGCAATTGCAAGAGAAAGGCAAATAACCAAAAAAATAAAATAATTCCAATTTTTTACTTGCAATTTATACTATTTTTAATATTTATATGCTTGTATACGCATATATTAATCTTTAGAGGATAAAAATGAAAAAATTACTTACTTTGTTGGCCTGCTATTCTTTGTCAGTACCATCTTTTGGAGTTGATTGGATTAAAGATAGAACCTACACCTCTTCTTCGTATGGCATGCTTGGTATTAATTATGATCTTGGCTATCATTGTACAGATAGCGTTAAAATTTCAGTTGGTCCTGCAGTTAAACTTGTTGTTAGTGAAGGAATTTTAGACGCGGGACTTATGGCAAAACTTCATTATCATTATAAATTTGAAAGTACAGATATTACTCCTTATATTACTTTTGGTGTAGGAGGAGTTGCTAAAATTCCTCTGTCAGAAGATCAAGAGCTAGACGTGGAAGGATTTTTTTCCTACCAGATAGGTTCTGGTATTAATCTTCCACTTTCTGAGAGAACAAATGTTTTTGCTGGCTATAAGCTGCAAAAGTTCCATGAACTTTCGCATGGAGTTGAACTTGGAATGAGTTTTAATTTGTAAGCTCTAATTGAATGTTTTTTAGTGAAAGCTTGAGTTTTTATTAGCATCTTAAAGTTTTAATTAGCATCTTAAAGTTTTAATTAGCATCTTAAAGTTTTAATTAGTATCTGTTCAGATGTATGGCTAATGTGCAAATAATTGAAACGGAAGTGTTTCTTTTCTTGTCATCCCAGTGCGTGACACTGGGATCCAGGGGCACTCAGTTGGTAAACACGAAAGCGCTCTACAACGTTTCTTGTGAAAAAGGACTGGATGCCAGTGTCACGCACTGACCATTTGTTTCTATGTTTTTTGTCTATCTTATTTTGCCACTTTGCTGAACGGATATTTTCATTAGAAAGAAGTAAAGTAGGGGAAATTAAGAATAGTCAAGCCTTAAAACTCTTGTTTTTAAAACTTAACTACTCTCCAGGGAAAAGTAGATAAAGATAGAAGTATTTCGTGTTTTTATTTATATTGACAGTATGTATAACATCATTTACGATTAGTGTTAATAACGATAATTGATATTTGTCATGTTTGCAGTAATAGAAACTGGTGGAAAGCAGTATTTAGTGAAAAAAGGCAGCATAATCAAAGTAGAAAGATTACAAGCCGAAGAAAAAGAGGAAGTGGAAATCAGTAAAGTGATTTGTGTTTCAAATAATGGCTTATCTTGTCCATCTAATGCTATTGTTAAAGCCGAAGTGCTGGAGCAGTGTAGAGATAAAAAAATTATAATCTTTAAGAAAAAGAGAAGAAAAAATTACCGTAGGAAAACTGGTCATAGGCAGTATATCACTGTTCTTCGTATCAATGAAATTAGTCTTCAAAAGTAAGAGGTAAGATATGGCAACTAAAAAATCAGGTGGTAGTTCCTGTAATGGTAGAGATTCGGCAGGGCGTAGGCTCGGAATAAAGAAGAATGGGGAGGTTATTCCTGGTAACATAATTGTACGCCAAAGAGGTACAAAATTCCATCCTGGAAAAAATGTTGGTATGGGTAAAGATCATACAATCTTTGCTAAAATAGAAGGCTGGGTCAGTTTTAGAAAATCAGCAAATAAAAAGACTTTTATTGATGTTGTACCTACAGATGATATGCAAGCTTTGGCTTGAATAAATATGGGTCTGTAGCTCAGGTGGTTAGAGCGCACGCCTGATAAGCGTGAGGTCGGAGGTTCAACTCTTCCCAGACCCACCATTTAGACTTACAGTAGTTTTGATATTGTGTAACTAGATGATAATTTTACATAAGAATTTAGTAACTAGTGAGTCAGTAGCAGCCGGTCATCCAGACAAAGTAGCAGACCAGATTTCAGATGCAATACTTGACGAATACCTTTTTAATGACTCTTCTTCACGTACTGCAATAGAGACTTTGGTTACCAAAGATAATGTTATTATAGCTGGGGAAGTGTTTGGGCCTAACATTGAAAATAACAAGATTGAAAGTATTGTACGAAATACAATAAAAGATATTGGTTATGAGCATGATGGTTTCCACTGGAAAACAGTAAAGATAAATATATTGCTACATGAACAATCAAATGACATTGCAATAGGTGTGGATCAAGGCGCTGGAGATCAGGGCATAATGTATGGCTATGCAACAACAGAGACGGAAAGCCTCATGCCGGCACCCATTTTTTATGCACACTTGATTCTGAAAAATATCATTAGTATGGTTAAAGAGGTAAAGCTTGGCCCAGATGCAAAGTCACAAATTACTTTGGCGTATGGGAATAACCTTCCAGTGTGTGCTGAAAATGTTGTTGTTTCGATACAGCACTCTGAAGGTCTGAGTCAATCGAAAGTGAAGGAAATAATTTATCCTTACATAATTTCATCTTTACCTGAAGGGTGGATGTGTCCTGAGGAAAATCTCTTAGTTAATCCAACAGGTAGATTTGTTATCGGTGGACCGGTTGGTGATTGTGGGTTAACTGGACGGAAAATTATGGTTGATAGTTATGGAGGCTATATTCCACACGGTGGAGGAGCATTTTCTGGAAAAGATGCAACCAAGGTTGATAGATCAGCAGCTTATATGGCAAGATACCTTGCTAAAAATATTGTTTTTGCCGGCTTGGCTAAACGTTGCCTTGTGCAGCTTTCTTATGCAATTGGTATCTCAAAACCTACTTCATTCTACGTTGATACATTTGGTACGAATACAGTAGATGAAAAGAGGATTAAAAAATTTATCGAAGATAACATAGATTTATCAACTAAAGGCATAATCAGACATTTATTGCTTAATCGCCCTATATATAAACGTACAGCCTACTATGGACATTTCGGTAAAAAGTCAGAAAGTGATGGTGGATTTTCTTGGGAATGTATGAACTTATCTGCTGATCTTTGTAGAGAATTCAATATGGACGATAAAAGTAGAACTGCTTTAAAGTTTTGATTTCTAGCTCGATACTGATATAATAACTTATTATTGAAGTGTAATTAGTTTTTTATACTCATTCTAGTGGCTTTTATATTTGTGTGGGGTTTATACAGTGTCTAACAAACCGAAAGAAGAATTTTACGATATTGCTGTAAGAGAATCATCTGATCTTATTGAAAAAATAAAAAAACATCCTTTCAATATTGAATTGATTAAGAATACGCTAGATTATGAAAAGTTCAAATTTTATCTTCAGCAGGATTTTTTATATTTAGTGGACTGTACTCGTGCTTTATTGATTATTGCAGCTAAAGCTAATGATGTTGAGATAATGAGCGGCTTAATAAATGTGGCAAGAGGAACGTTTGATGTTCGTAAGCAATATAAAGAATATTTTGGAGATTGTGATTTATCCGATAATCACAAGAAATCAAGAGCCTGTTCTGCCTTTACTGATTTTTTCATGTGCGCTGCATATCATAATTCTGTTGCTGGAGCTTTGGCAGCATCTTACCCTTGCTTCAATATATACCAAATTATTGTGGATTATATGATGAATCAGGTAACACCCAAGGAGGTTAGAAATAACAAATACAAAGGGTGGATCAACATTTACGATAGCAAAGAAATGAATGCTGCGATTGATGAGGTTACTAATATTACAAATAAATTATATAAGGAAACTAACGATTGTGAAAAGAGAAAGATGCGTGGGTTTTTTAGGAAAGGGCTGGAACTAGAATTGGTGTTTTGGGATGAGATATATTATAACGCAGGTCGCAACTTATAATCTAATATAGGGCAACTTGTGTCAGAACCTTGATTTTTAGTATCTTATATGTTTAGTAATATAATTAGGAATTGCTATGGATCGAATCTTTTGAGGGATGTAGCTAATCACCCTTTTAATGTTGAGTTAATGGACGGTACTTTAAATATAGAGAGTTTTAAATTCTATATCCAGCAGGATGCACTATTTTTAGATGGTTACATTCGTACCATATTGATCATTGCATCCAAAGTAGAAGATCTTAGCAATATTATCCCACTCATTGAAGTAGCTCAGGGCGCAATAGCCATTGTGAGAGTTTTATATAAGCACTACTTTACTGTGTATTCCATAAGTTTTGGAGAGAAGTCTCTCAAGTGCTTTAATTTCACTAACTTTCTTTTATCTACCTCATATAGCGACACTTATGAAGCTATAACAGTTTTATACTCTTGCCATTTTATATATAAGGTTGTTGTTGACAGTATGAGGAATAAAATTAAGAAAAACAATAGATATAGAGATTGGTTTGATTTTTATAGCAGTAATTTAATAGGGTCTGGATGCATCGCTTTGGAAAGTATTGTTGATGAGTATTGCCAAAAAGTAGGAGAAAAAGAAAGAAGAAGAATGCTTGAATTGTTTAGAATAAGCGTGCAATTTGAGTTAGATTTTTGGAATAGCGCATATAATTTTTCAAAATTTGATCAAGATTTTAAGAAACATTGACAATTTTAAGCTAATTTGTATGCTTGATACGTATTTTTGGAGATGATATGAAAAGTAAAGAACATGATTTTCATTTAGTGGACCCAAGCCCCTGGCCAATTGCTATATCAGTAGCAATTCTTGTTCTTGCACTTGGGTTAGTTGGTGCACTCCATAAACAAATTTCTGGAATATTTGGTTTAGTTCTGGGGATCTCTGCAGTATCAGGGGTACTGTTTTTTTGGTGGAGAGATGTAATAAGAGAGGCAATTTATGATAAATGCCATACTGCCATTGTAAAACATGGACTTAAGCTTGCAATGTACTTATTTATCCTCTCGGAAGTTGTGTTTTTTATAGCGTTCTTTTGTTCATTCTTTAAAGCCTGGCTTGATCCGGTTTTTTTATTTGAAGCGTTTTCTCCTACAAAAAAAGTTGAATGGCCCCCTGAAGGGATTTTACCACCTGATCCATGGTCGTTACCATTTATGAATACGTTGATATTATTACTTTCTGGTACAACAATTACTTCAGCACATCATTTTTTACTTGAAAATGACAAAAAGAGCATGATTAAAATGCTGTCTATGACTATATTGCTTGGAGTTTTTTTTATAATAGTCCAAGCACTCGAGTATCATGAAGCAAGTTTTTCTTTACAAGAAACAGGAGAAAAACTTATTTATACATCTAACTTTTACATGATTACTGGTTTTCATTGCATTCATGTTGTAATAGGTATAATATTTTTGTCAGTATGTTTATTTAGAGCTCGAAAAGATCAATTTACACCTCAAGATCACTTATGCTTTGAATTTGCTTCTTGGTATTGGCACTTTGTCGATCTAGTCTGGATATTTTTATTTTTGTTTATTTATTGGTTAAGCCTTTATTAAGTGATTAAAATAATAGGTCTAGATCCAGGGATGAGTAAGACTGGTTGGGCCATTATCAGCCTGAAAGAAAAGAATAATATTAAATTTTTGGGTGGTGGTACCATATCAACTGATGGTAAATTGGGTACAGGTGAACGTCTAAATATAATTTTTGAACAATTAAAGAAAGTAATTTTTCTATACTCTCCTAATGAAGCTGCTGTAGAAAAAATTTTTGTTAATAAGAATCCAAAATCTTCACTAACTTTAGGATATGCAAGAGCAATTGCAATTTTAGTATTACAAATGACGGATTTGACCATGAATGAATATGATGCAAACTATATAAAAAAGAGCATTACCGGAAATGGCCATGCTGATAAGAATCAGATTATATTTATGGTGAAGCAAATAGTTAAAAACTTAAACATAAAATGTCACCATACTGCTGATGCTCTTGCTACAGCAATTTGTCATGCTTATACGAAAAGCTCTTGTTTTATTAAGTAATTTTACATGAATTCAGTTTAAAAAAAACTATTTGATGGTGTTTATCTTATCTAATGTTCGTTGCAGAATAATACATGCAGCAATTTTATCATCTATTTTTTTCGATTTTGTGATTGATATTCCCGTAATTTTTAGTGCGTGAGTTGCAAGAGATGTTGATAAACTTTCGTCTTGTAGGTATATGTTTACTTTACTATTTTTTTATTATTTTATTTGCGAATTGGATTATTGCTTTACACCATTCGGTCTCTTGGTCATCTATTGTGAATGGTAGTCCTATTACCATTGATCCAGCTTCATTTTCTTTAAGTATTCTATGTAAATAACCTAAATCTTTGCTTATATTTCTTCTGTAATATATACTATGAGCTGTGGCTATAAGCTGTGTTTTATCACTAAATGCTACGCCTATTTGTTTTCCTCCCATATCAAGGCACATTATGCGTTTATCTCTTGGAATAGACTTTAGAAACTCGTCTGGATTTCTATGTAGCATCTGTTAGATTTCCTTTAAAACCAAGAATAAATAAATTGTGATGTAAGCAGCGTGATATAGAGCTGTAAGAACGTTCTGTAAGGCAAGGTGTCATTCCAGTGCTTGACACTGAAATGGCTTTGTTGCATAGCTCAGATGAAAAGAAGTGGCAGTTACTGACAAAATTCATTATAAAATAGCCATTTAACCCTTGAAGAAAAAATATGCCACAAAAAATGAGAATCAATAACCAAAACGAATATAGCAAATTTCTTGAGAAAAGGGGAAACATTTTTCATTACGTCAGTGAAGCTATTGAAAATAGGTACGAAAATAGTCTAAAAATACAAGATGGCAACTATATTTATAGTGATAAAGTTGTGATTTTATACCAATTCTCATTGTTGGCCAGTCAAATAGGAGATATTGCAGAGTTGTTTAATTGTAGAGTGGGCAAGGGAAGCAACAAATTTACACAAAGTAAACTCAAGGAGAGTAATTGTATCGTATATTTTATTACGCAAAATGTTCGGGAGTGTTAAATAAACCATAGGCGTCAAGTTAAGAGAATATACCCAATATAGCAACCATTTAAGATGGGTATCTTATTTGTTATATTTATTTTTTTGAGAAGTTTTGATCTAAAATAAGATAATTTTTTTTAAAGAATCTATAAATTACTAATTTTATCGTTTAATGTCTAAAATAATTTTTACCGCTTCTCTTCTTTCTTATGCTACTTTTCCTTAACTTGACGCGTATGGTGATATCAACGGTGTAACAGGTATGGAAATTATTAAAGCAATAATTGAAGGAGAGAGGAATCCTGAAAAACTAGCTGAATTTAGAAGTTCGAATATGAAGAACGATAAACATACTATAGTAAAAGTACTAACAGGCGACTATAGAGAAGAACACTTGTTTGTATTGAAACAAGAATATGCAGCATATACTTTTTTTCAAACCGAATGTGATAAAAGTATAGAAAATTACTATAAAATATTTGAAACAAAGTTGAATGAGAACGGAACATTGAATAAAATAAAAAAGCGGAAGCAGAAGAATAGTCCAGATTTTGCCGTAGACGAAGATTTATATCGAATAACGGGAATGGGTTTTACTAAAGTTCCAAGACTTGATGTATTAAGTGTACAGACTATCATTTCAGAAACAGGTATAAATCGCAATAAATGGCAGACAGAAAAGCATTTTTCTTCATGGCTTGGGTTGAGTCCTACTAATAAAATTACAGGAGGGAAAATTATTGGAACAAGAACACGTAAGGTTATAAATCGTGCTGCGAATGCCTTGCTGTGTATCAAGACTGCACTTGGTGCATACTGCAGGAGGTTTTAAAGAAGCGACTAGAGATACCGAAAGCAATTACTGCTACAGCAAGAAAATTGGCATGTATTTTTTACAATATGCTAAAATATGGAAAAGAATATGTAGAAAAAGGAATTGATTATTATGAGAAACTTTATCAAGACAGGGTTATGAAGAATCTAAGTAGAAAAGTCCTTGAATTTGGTTATGTCCTGGTTAGAAAGGATCAGTTAATTGAAGGAGTTTATTAGGAG
>NZ_QPIP01000097.1 GCF_003344345.1 Wolbachia endosymbiont of Cylisticus convexus
CATCAACTATGTTTTTTAAAATTTTTTGAATTTAGTCTTATTACAACTCTTATTTATAGTTTTGTATTCTTATTCAATTGAAAAACGTATTTTTGGCAATAAAAACCCTAGTTCATTACAGAAAGAAATTTATATCAAACAACTACCACTGCTTAGATCTTATGATTAATGAATATGTGCTTTAAATTTGTGTGGCGCGCATATTCATTAACCTATTTTCTTATGCAGATTTTAAAAATTTGCGTTAATTGCTTCTTTAAGCCTTGCATTAGCAATCACTATAATTTTGCGCATTAGAGCTGTTATGACTACCATCTTCTTTTTACCTCTACCAATGAGAGCAGAATAAAAAGCACCAAGTGCAGATTTAGTCCTTGAAGCAGCCATCGCAGATGTAAAAAGCTTTTCACGAACGTTCCTTCTGCCACCACTTATTCTGCGATAACCAATAGCTTTACCACTTTCTTTTGGATGCGGGGCAACTCCAGCAAGACTAGCAACTTCTTGCCTGCTTAAGTAGCCAAGTTCTGGCATCAAGCATACAAAATCTTGTGATAACTTTTTACCTATTCCTGGTACTGTTCTTATGATTTTTTGGCGCTTTTTTAACTCTGGATTCTCATCGATAATTTTTTGTATGGCATCATTGAGCTCATCTATTTGACTGTTAAAAAAGTCAATAGTTTTTTGGCAACTTTCTTTTATATAGTCGTTTTCAGGTGCTTTCAGTCTACATTTCTCTTGAGCTCTTATTTGTGTAAGGTCATCACGACGTTGACAAAGTGCAGCTAAGGCTGTTTGTTCTTTTGACATAGGCACAAATAGAGATAGAGTACTATAACGCTCAAATCCATATTGAGCAAGGGCTCTTGCATCTGATTGATCAGACTTTGCTAAAATTCCATGAGATAAGGTAAAGCTTTTTACTTTGCGAGTATTAGCTCGATGTACAGCAACATTCTTATCAACCAGAAAGTGTGCTAAGCCAAGCTCATATTTTCCTGTATTTTCCAAAGTTACAAAAGAATTAGGTAGAATATTTGAAAAATTTTGAAACAATTGTTGCCAACCAGCAGCATTATTATCAAACTTGATAGTGTTCTTTTGGTTGTGAACTGCAGCAACATTTTTAAATTTTCCGATATCAATGCCAATAAAATTTTGATAAGATGTAATCATAATAACCTCGATTAGTTTTAGTTAATTTAAGATTGTAAACGGGTGCATATGTATGTCCCACACAACTATTCAAACGTATCGAGAGATAGGGCTAGTGTACCTTGATGAGCACGGTTGTATAGCCATTATTCTAGCGGTCGCACACGCCCGTGATAACTCCATTCCTATAGTGAGTGGAGTTATCTTCCCTCTTATCTCCTTTATATCATATTTTTAACTTACAATATTCTACTTGTTTCTTTCTGATAGCTAAACAAATTTTAGCTAGGGCGAATAATAGGCACAATATTCTGCATTCTTTATACACACTTTTTATATCATAAGCCGCATCTGCTCGAAATGTTATATTTATCACTGACTTCCTCTAACATATCGCAGACCGGCACAGCAACACCACTATTCTTATCATTTACGTTTAAAACAACATGTAGTTTTCTTACTTGACCATAACCACTGTATTCGAGTATTATGCCCACCGTTATTATTGTAGATACTAACTCTAGTGCTATCTACGGCAATTTCAATATTTTCCAAATCATCTTTATTGGTTCTATGGTCATCAATCTTCAAATTAAGCTTTTTAAATCTTCTGGAAGCTTGTGTATAGTGATAACCTTAAGTTTTTTGCCTATTTGTACCATATAACCTTTTACAAAACCTACAGCTTGTCTCAAGCCAATTCTAAAAAGATATGTGTATTAACTTTATCACTATAAGTGTACCTGCAACTTTTGGACTATTTTCATACCAATTTTCTATTAACAAAATGAAAAACATTTCCTCTTTTTTTGAGAAACTCGTTATATTCTCTTTGGTTACTTACTCTCATTTTTTGCGGCATAAGTTATACTTGTTTGAAAAATGCTTATTTTACAACAAAATGCGTTACTAACCATATATTGAAAAGCTTTTCTCCTTACAATATAACACTAGCTATTCAACAAAGCCTTGCGGGTTTGCAAAAGTATGCAATTACTTTGCAAAGAGTGATAAATTAGATGCAAAATTATTAGAAAAATATGCTGAATTTATCACGAAGAATGATGAGATAAAAGAATGTGTAGCTTCACAAAAGCATGAGGAATTGAAAGAGCAATTGAGCGCAGATATGCAAACAAGTGCCGTTTGCAACAGGAAAAGCCAGAAAATATATAGAAAGACAGATAGAATTTGCAAAAGAGCAAGTTAGGAAAGATATAGAAGAACTCTGATCCTGATTTGAAGGAAAAAAGCGATACAATGACTAGGCATTGGACGAAAAACTGCAAGTATCTTACTCATAGAAGTACCTGGACTCGGTAGGTTAGATAATAAGGAAATAGCCTGTTTAGTTGCCAAAAACCAACGAAAGCGGAAGGAAAATAAGCAAAGCTCAAATCATAGGTGGCAGATTTTATGCTCGAAAAGCATTATACATGTCTGCTGTGGTTGCAATGCGTCATAATAAAAAAATGAAAGTATTTTACCAGCGTTTAGTTGACTCTGGCAAAGCCGCTAAAGTTGCTGTAATGAGAAAAATCATAGTTTGCTTAAATGCTATGATAAAAAATAATAATTTTTATCTTGATGCTTAAGACGGTAGATTCCAGACTGGAATGACACCGTCTGCTACGTCAATTGCCCACAAACCACAATGTTTGTACAGTTGTTTGTCTGGGCACTGGGATGACACCTTCCTGCTAGACAATGTTCATACAGATGTGCGTCACGCGCTGATTAGATTTTTGCTTCGTGTAAAATAGTTTTGAAAGAGGTCTGCTACATTTTCTTTACGCTACCTATAACTTCCACAAGCAATGCAAACATAAATGAAGAATACAAATATGCTTTTGGTAATTCTATGTGAAGCCCTTCAAGTGTTAGATATACACCGACGAGTAAAATAAATAGAATGGCAATTACTTTTAAGCTTGGGTTTGATTTTATTAACTGAGCGGTATAACTTGATGAAAATAGCATTGCTAATATGGAAAATGTAAATGCTATAGCAATAATTATCATATTGTGAGTTAATGCTATGGCAGTTAATATTGAATCAACCGAAAAAACTAAATCTATTAATATAATTTGTAGCACAACTAAAAAAAATTGTGATTTAACGTTCGCCTTTGTTTTGTTCTCCTTATGTACAAAAATGTCGCTCCATAACTCCATAGAGCTTTTAACAATAAGGAATAACCCTCCTGCAATCATAAGTAAATCCTTTACTGAGATATCCAGTGATACGGCGTGAAATATAGGTTTTTGCATTGATAATATATATGATGTAAAAAATAGTATTACAAAACGCATCAATAGCGCTAGGCTAAAACCTATAAGGCGCGCTCTTTCTCTCAGCAGATTTGGCACCTTATCTATTGCTAGAGAAATAAAGATTAAATTGTCTATACCAAGTATAGTTTCAAGTAGCGTAAGTATCAATAAAGTCCAAGTATCGGCTAGCATTTTCATTCCAAAGTCAGCCTTTGTACTTTACAATAGATGTGTAAAAATTAAGTAACTTCGCTCAGGTAATTAGAAATCAACCTTGCCCAGAAAAGGGGAAAAGGGCATTTTTATAATAAAAGTGTTTTTTTAAGAAGAGTAATAAGATTGAAAATCTAACTCTCTTTACGAAAATTTTAAGCAGGTTCTAAGATAATTGTACCATGAAAGTATATGCTTGCTATGTAGACTAATATTTTTTTTAATTTAAGATAGATACACAGTTAAGAGGAACCTATGGCAAAAGAATCATTAGCAAAAACTGATATAGTAAAAGTTGAAGATAAGAAAGCAGTAAAAGGCTTTTTTAAAATATTAGGTGAAGTAGCAGATGCTGTAAGGTCATGGGTTGGCAATATTAGCCCTGATTTAAGTAGTAGTCGCGATATCGATAGTTTAGTCTTGAAGATGAACGAATGCTTAAACCCAAAGGGAGGAGAAGTCTCAGCACGTAAAAACACTGTATCTCTTGGTAATCTTTACTTGAGTTTATCAGAGAAAGGTAAAATAAAATTTTTACAAACCCTGGCAGAAAAATTTAGTCTACATAAAGAAGAAATAGATGAGAAAATA
The DNA here is from genome assembly GCF_003344345.1 of Wolbachia endosymbiont of Cylisticus convexus. The sequence goes on from NZ_QPIP01000097.1 coordinate 4,237, forward strand.
AAAGAATACAAAGAAAATCAAAATCCCGAGTTAAACTACAAATTTGAACAGGATTTAATAAAAATTCTTGAATCACCACGTTCTAAAATATTAAAGCAATTTATTTCTTTACCAGAAGGCCTCAAGTTTATTGTTAATATGCGTTCTGATGTGCTTAAGCTAAAGAACCAATATAGAAGTTTGGATCCACTAGAGAACGAATTAAAAAATATACTCTATACTTGGGTTGATGTTGATCTACTTGATCTTCGTCAAATCACCTGGGATTCACCTGCATCATTGCTAGAAAAACTTATAAAATATGAAGCTGTGCATGAAATTTCTTCTTGGGGTGACTTAAAAAATAGGCTGGATTCTGATCATCTCTGTTTTGCTTTTTTTCATTACAAGATACCAAACGAACCTCTAATTTTTGTAGAGGTTGCATTGGTGAATAAGATTGCAGATAGCATTCAACACCTTTTAGATGAATCAGTACCTTCAAGTGATCCAAGTAGTGCAAGCACTGCTATATTCTATTCAATATCAAATACTCAAGCAGGGTTATCTGGAATTAGTCTTGGTAATTTCTTAATCAAAAGGGTTGTAGAAAAGCTATCGCAGGAATTTAAAAGCATAAAAGCGTACGCAACTCTTTCTCCAATACCTGGCTTTACGAAATGGCTGAAAAATCAAGATGTAGCTTCATTAGGTAAGCTTAATATCAAACAATCAGGTGCAGAAATTTTAGAAAGCATAAAAACTAACGTTGAATGCGAAAAACAGTGCCTACTGAAACTTTGTGCACACTATTTGCTAAAGGTTAAAAGCAGTAGTGGCGGTGCTTATGATCCGGTGGCACACTTTCATTTAAGCAATGGTGCATCAATCAAACAACTCAACTGGATGGCAGATACTTCTGAAAAAGGCATTAGTCAGTCAGCCGGGATGATGGTGAATTATCTGTATGAATTGCCTAAAATAAATAACAATCATGAGAATTATATGATTAATAAAGCGATCTCTTGCTCAAAGCAGGTTTCTTCTCTATTGAAGGGATAATTTATAATAATGCTTTAAAGTATATGAGAATGTTCAAAAAAGCATACGCGTCAAGTTAAGGAAAAGTGGCATAAGAAAGATACCGTCTTGCTAGTCAACAAAAAAATTACTCAAGCTGTATCATAAAATCAAAAAATACTTCTGATTGTGTAACAGTACACAGATTACAGTTAGTGAATATGTTGAATGGATTGGAAGCATTTTTTGATTTTAAACTACAGTCAACATCCTAGTTCTGTAATTCTTGATATGATTTGGATCAAAAGCACTTTTGGATGTCAGGATACCGAAAATGATATGGAGTAGCTTACGCATTGCAGCTCCCACAATTGCCATATTATGCTTACCCTTCTTCTTTAGTCTTTGGCAAAAACTCACAATGATAGGATTGTGATTCTTGGCTACTATGGCAGGAAAGAAAAGGGCCTTACGTAATGTTTGTGAACCTGATTTACTTAATCTTGGTTTAGAATGTACAGATGAACCTGATGTTATATTTTTCGGTATAACTCCTGTATATGCTGCCAATTGCCTGGCATCTCTAAAAGCTTTTATGTCAGGGATTTCAGCTAAAATAGCCATTGCTGATTCCTCTCCTATTCCTGGAATAGTCAATAGAAGCTGAAAATTTTCCAACAATTCTTTGTGCTGCTTTAATAGTTTGCGTATGGAGTTTTTTATTATTTCTATTTTTTTAACTATATTCGTTGCAACAAGCATTTGCAACTTCTTTAGGCAGTCTCTCTTTTTTTTCTAGGTGGTTATTTACTAATTCTTTTAACGCAACTGAGCAACGATAAAGATGTTTTAATTTTTTCATTTCAGAAGAAGGTGGTGTCCAACGAGTTGGTTCCTGTCTTTGGCAATAATCAGCAATAATTTCTGCATCAGTCTGATCATTCTTTTGTCTTACGAGCTTACTCCTTGTATAAGATTTAATACAATAAGGATTTACAACACTAACAAAATGTCCAGCATTGTGCAGAAATTCAGCCAAAGCTTCGCTATAACAACCACATGCATGACTTTACTTCTTCCACATTATGCTTTTGTAGAAAACTCAGCAGACCTTGAAACCCAAGATCATCGTTCTTAAAGCTCCTTTTCCTAGTTTCACGCTTTTCTTTTTTACTT
>NZ_QPIP01000098.1 GCF_003344345.1 Wolbachia endosymbiont of Cylisticus convexus
AACTGGAGAAGTTTTATGGTTAAACCTTTAACAGTAGTTTATTCGAAGTGCAAAGAATAGGTTAGGAAATAAAGCAGTGTTAATAAAAAGAGCTGTAAGTATGACGCAAGAATTTAGATTATTTTAGTTACTTTATTGTATAACTTGCTTTTTTCAAATAGAGGATTATATGAGTAAAATAACTTTTTTAAAAGGCAAAGAACTACTTAGAGAGGAAATAGAATCTTGTTTTAAGCAGGCAAAAATGGCAGAGGAGCCAGATCTACAGGAGCTTATGTGTATGGAGCAAGCTGAATTGATATCAGCAAAGCTTGGATGCCTTGAATATAATACAGAATTAGAGAAACTTAAGTGCCTTATAGAGCCGGAAAATGGATCACCAGTAATTATGCAAGAGGAAGTGCTTATTATCTGATCAAGTTGGTGTAGTGTAGTATGATTTGAGTGATTCCATAAACATTGTTTCAATAGGAAATGATAATTCAAGTTGAAAACAAATTAAGAATTGAAAGAAAAACTAGCCTGGCATTGGCTGAAAAAGAGGTTAGTTTTTCTTGTGTTATGGAGGAAGCTCAAAAGAGAAATACCGATGCTATGGAGTGAGCAATTAGAGAAGTTTTATGGATTAGTGTTGTAACGTTTATAAATAATGCTCACAGAAACTTATACTCAAATATGTAAGGATATTAACATAAAATAGCGAAGATCTTGATACATGTTAACAAATAGTTAAAAGCAGGAAAATCTTTCCAGCAAGGAATGACAAGTTACTTATGAGTTTAGTTCAAAATTTTAGTTAATAAATTAACTTATATTGACTTATATAAAAATATTAGTTACACTATTAGTAGTTTATTAATAAAAGAGGCTAACATCATGACAGATTTTATAGATTTTTTCAATAATGATTCAGAATTTGTTGATGATAACTTTTATTATGAAGTACACAAATATAATAAAGATGGTCAGCATATTAAAGATGATTTTTACTTATACTCGCTGAGTCTCCACGCGTGTGGAAATGAAGATGAAAATTTATCATTTTTTCATAAAGATCATGAGAGAGAATCTCTTATATGGCTAGACAAAGAGTATTTGCAAATATCAGAGGGTAGCTGGAGAAGCGGAAGCTATTATAGTGATCTTTTGAGTTCTGACTATGTGGTAAATGATGTAGCTTTGGATAAAAACATAGTAGAATTTAATGTAACTCCAACTGTAGAGAGCTACTCACAAGAGGTAAATAAAATTGTAATCTCGAAAATCGGCGCTTGAAGAAAGGTAATTTATAACCCTTGGCCTTACCTAAAAATCTGTTATTTTAACCTGGAGCACTTATACTCCTCCTATTTCTACTTGACTTGCTATGCTGCACTGAGTGACTTGAATTCATACTAGCATCCTGGCGCCCTGACTTTGCTTTTCTTCATAACCTTTTCACAGGAATTTGACGAAGAGTTCACTATATCGCCATACTCTAAATCTTTTACTGCTTCCAATGCTGCTTCCAAGACTCCCTCCTCTTTTTTTCTAGATGAGCTAACTCTTTCAGAAGACTGACAAAGCTTTCTAGGTCGTTTAAAATACCCTTGTTCTATAGCTTGATTAACTGATAAACCTCCTAATAAGCAATTTTGCCCTATTTCTTCGTTACAGCTTTTCAATTTCTCTAACTTTTCTTGATCTCTTACTTCTACCCCTATGAAATTTTCATCCTCCTCATCAAGATATAATTCAACTTCTAACTCCCCCAAGCTGGTGTAGAAAGTTAACACTATACCGTCACTACCTGCAATGTCAGTGTAATTTCTGTCTTCCCCTTCAATGTCAATTCTTACTATACTTCCTCCTATTTTCAACGTGCAGACTTTTAATTCTAGAGGTTCTACCTCCAATTCATTTGTAATTTTTACAACCTCAACAATACTATCTTGTGGATACTTTATATGAGAATAGATATTATCTATTTTTATTTCTAATTCATCTTGAATTTGTTTGTTTTTGTTCACAATGCTTTCACGCGCAGCTTCTTCTAGCCGGCTTCTAATTTCTTTACATCCACCAGAAAGATAGTCATCAAACTTTGTTTTATGGTCAAATATAAGTTGCGTAGTTGCTTGTTGCCCCTCGTCTTCTTTGGGGTTCACAACAAATCCCATAGTCACATGTGACATTCTATCGTTGTAGAAAAGACATCGCTTCACTTTCCCGCCTTTTAATAGTACATCTTCAGCAATATTTTGTATAATGTTTATATTGTATATATCTGTTGCTAGATCTTCACTACAATAAATAAATCTACCAGAGGTTACTTCTGTAACATCGTCAAGAACATCTTGTATTTTCTCAAATACTAAGTTCGCTACAGTTGTTCTATTGTCATCACAATATGAGTTTAATTTTATTCCCCTTTTAATATACTTACTGACTACACCTTCAATACCTTCTAGAGCACTCTTTGACCAAGCTTTTATAGATTCTTCATACTTTTGTATACTCTTTTTTATTTTCTCATACTCTTGTTTATTTTTCTCCATTATATCATTCATCTCCTGATGAAATTCGTCGCTTAACAAACTCTCTTCATCAGTCAATGGTATTTCTTTTTCTACTAAAGATGAATCTCCTTCTAAAAAAGGAAGAGAGTTATCTAAATCATAGCTTGAGTTCGAATCTTCCTCTGAGTTTAAATTGCTTAGATCAATACTTCGCTGTGAATCCCAATACTCTGAAGAATAATCACTTTTTGAGCTAGTTTGTTCTGCGTATGCCACACATTGCTTGTCTTTTATCTCAATATTCATAGTATATACCTCATCTTCGATACTTATTGTAACATGCAAGCGAAAATTAACAAGAAAAACATCCTGCCTACCAGCTTAATAGTTTCATCTACCCATTCCTGGTCCGCATAAGTTCTCCACGTTCACATTATTCATGTTGCCATTAGGTCCTTGCATTGCAGCTTGCTGCAATAAATTGACTACTTCCCTATGTCCACAGAACTGAGCCAAATGCAAAGGAGTTTTTCCTTAACATCTGCTCCATGCTTCAATAGTACTTCAGCTACTTCTAAATCACCTTTCCAAGCAGCAAAATGCAAAGGAGTATTTTCTCCAAGTCCAAGGTTTCTTGCATTAACATCTGCTTCATGCTTTAATAGTAATTTGACTACTTCTAAATTACCTTCCCAAGCAGCAGCATGCAAAGGAGTATATCCTTGCTCACTTTTTACATTAACATCTGCTCCATGCTTCAATAGTACTTCAGCTACTTCTAAATCACCTTCCAAAGCAGCAAAATGCAAAGGAGTACATCCTTCAAAGTTTTTTGCATTAACATCTGCTCCTCTCTCTAATAGAACTTTCACCATTTCTGGATAACCATTGCAAGCAGCAAAATGCAAAGGAGTTTTTCTTTCAAAGTTTTCTGCATGAACATCTGCTCCATGCTTCAATAGTAATTTGACTACTTCTAAATTACCTTTCCAAGCAGCAAGATGCAAAGGAGTTTTCTTTCAAAGTCTTTTGCATGAACATCTGCTCTATGCTTCAATAGTAATTTGACTACTTTTAAACCACCTTCCCAAGCAGCAAAATGCAAAGGAGTTTTTCTTTCAAAATTTTCTGCATGAACATCTGCTCCATGCTTCAATAGTAATTTGACTACTTCTAAATTACCTTCCCAAGCAGCAGTATGCAAAGGAGTATTTCCTTGCTCATCTATGGTGGGCTTTACCACTTTATCTTTATTACGTGGAAACATATTACCTCAAACTTAAGTTCTTACAACAGCTTTTACTGTACGAGAGGTTAATAAATAAAGTCAAGACAATAATTCAATAAAAATATACTATAAATTAGTGTCATAAAAGGTTTAATTGTTTACTTTTTCAAAAAACACAAAAATAGTGCGCATGTTTGTGAGAGCGCGTTGTATAAAAATAAGGTTATAGAAATAAAAGCACAAAATTATTGTAACAAAGCTAAGCAGATTAGTTCATACAAAAATTTAGTCTAAATTGGCCAATTAATCACTTAAAATCCGTATCCGTTCAGGCAATGGCGTCAACTTAAGGAAAAATATCAGCGATCGTGTATAAAATTTCTCTCTAAAACTTTTACCATTAAATTACCTAAAAACTGCAAGAAATAGCACTTTTGTTTCTATTTTATTTCAACAAAGAAGTTGCTAAGGTAGGCTCTTAAGTTGACACCATTGCCTGCCCTGACAGTCCTTCTTCTACTGTCAGTATACTCAAAAAATCATAAGCATCGGAATAACCTTTTAACAAAAAAATACAAAAGGAAGGTAAAAGATAGTCCTCCCTTCTGCTTGGGCTTTTGTTATCAAGCTTTTTCAGGTACTTGTTGGTTAAATACTTTTAAGTCAGGTTTATCTAGCTTATCACTAGGCTTTGATACTGAATATGTAATACCACCAGCAATAACTCCTATTACTAACGCAGCTGCTACAGCTATACCAATTAAAGCCAATATTGGTAATGCAACACCGTCAATACTGCATCCAATACCTACTGCTAATGCAGCTATAACACCACAAACACTACCAATCATTATTGATTTATTAATGGCTTTTACTGTGTCTTTTTTGTGACTATTAGATACGCTCTTTGCAAGTATTTCTAGCCAACTATCAATTTTAGTTTTTTGCTCTTCATCCTGCTCTTGATTTTTTAATGTTTCTAAAATCTCCGTAAGTCTTTTACGCTCATGTTCTTTTACACTAGCAAAAACTTCTTTTAATACCTCTTTATCTTTTTCAGCTACACCTAGAATATCTTTAATTCTTTCCTCCGAATTATTGAAACTTATAGCAAAGCCAAGCGGTGTTAGAGTACGTTCTTCACCATTTGGGAGCTTAATTATATTTTGAGTATTAAGAACTTCTTTTAACATATTATTCTCTTTAGCTACACCTAGAATAGCTTTAACTTTTTCCTCCGAATTAAGACCCATAGCAAAGCCAAGCGGTGTTAGAGTATGTTCTTCACCATTTGGGAGCTTAATTATATTTTGAGTATTAAGAAC
>NZ_QPIP01000099.1 GCF_003344345.1 Wolbachia endosymbiont of Cylisticus convexus
AATTGCAGTTTTGTCTGTATAAAGCTTTGCCATAGCAACCCTTGAATAGGTATCAATAAAAGTTTGCTGGTCCTATACCCTTCTACATAATAAGTGTCTTGAGAACCTAAGTAACCAGTGTTTCAATTTCACCATCTTTGTTCTTTCACTTTCTCTAAAGCTGCAAGTTGCTCTTCAGTTAAAATTATGCCATCTTGTGCAACCTTCGCTTCAAGAGCTTTAAGTCTTTTTTTGAACGTTTCAATATCGTTTCTTAGCCATACAACCACCTTCGGAAATCCCTTTTTCTCAGCTCATTTGCAGCTCTTTATTGTCCATATGCTGGAAATTCTGTTGCGATCTGCTCTTTCTATGTCTTCGGAAACTCTGTTTGCCATAAGTGATTTTTTCTTACTTATCTCATGCAGTGCTTCTTCTCCTCCATTTTCATATAATTCCTTGAATCGATAAAACGTATCTCTTGAGTAGCCCATACGCTTGAGATACATTTCCTAATTGTTTTGCTAGCTCTAATAACCCTAACTTTGGTTTTAGTATTTTTGCTTGTATTGTACTCATATCTAACACTCCTTTCTTTTATTATTTTATAACTTACTTTTCTAAAGTGTCAGATCAAGTCTTGTTTAATACACATAATTTTAACTGAAGAGCAACTTGCAGCTTTAGAGAAAGTGAAAGAACAAAGATGGTGAAATTGAAACACTGGTTACTTAGGTTCTCAAGATACCTATTATGTAGAAAGGTATAGGACCAGCAAACCTTTGTTGATACCTATTCTAGAGTTGCCTTTGCTAAGCTTTACACGGAAAGGACTGCTATCACAGCTGCAGATCTTTTTAATGATAGAGTACTTTGATGAACAGATTGCTACGCATTTTGACTGATAGGGGTACGGAATACTGTGGCAAACCAGAGAATCACAGTTATACTTAGGAATCGAAAATATTGATCATTCAAGAACTAACCCCACAAACTAATGGCATATGTGAAAGATTCCACAAAACTATGCAAGATGAGTGTTACAATATTATTTTTCGCAAGAAAATCTACAATTCTTTGGAAGATCTTCAGATTGATGTTAATCATTGGTTGCGTTCTTACAATGAGAGCAGACCTCACTCAGGTAAATACTGCTATGGCTATGCAGACTTTTCTTGATAGCAAACACATTGCTTTTCAGAAAAATATTAGTAACATTAAACAAGAGACTGATATTAGTTTTCAATTCTTCTGTCAGTTAATTCTCATCTGTCAGATTAAGTTGTGTCTAGTACAACTTAGAAAAATAAATTGTATATTTTTTGGTAAATTGACTATGCTAAACACATGCAAAAACGTCATATAACTATTTGTTGTGTACTGCTTTTCATAATAGGAGCATTATTTTTGATACGTCCTATGGTTGTCCCGTGTCTAATATCTGTTTTTATTGCACATTTGTTTAATCCGTTAGTAACCAAGTTTGAAAAATATAGAATACCGCGTTCATGTTCCGTAGTTTTTATAATACTTGCCTTATTGATAGCTTTTATATTAGCTATCACATTTGTTTTACCTATTATATATGTTCAAATTACTTTAATATTAAATTTCTTAGTGAATAAGGTACCTTCATTAAAGCTTAAAGTGATTCCTTCTGTATTAGAATTTCTTAATATAAAAGCTGAAGATAGTTTATTTGATCACTTGTCTAAAAATCTAGTAGAAAATTACAGTGATTATATATCTTATTTTATAAATGCTCTTAGCATGGGCAGCAATCTTATAATTCAAGTGTTAAGTTCAAGCTTTAGCTTGATTTACATGGCATCATCAATAGCTATTACGCTTGTGGTGTTCTTCTATATATTACGTGATTGGCCTTTAATTGTAGAAAAAGCCAAGAAACTAATTCCCATTTCTTACAGAGAAAAAGCTGCAGATTATTTTTCCAAAGTAGATTTCATTATATCTAATTACCTAAAGGGGCAATTAAACGTATGTATAGTCATGATGATCTTTTACTCCGTGAGCCTTAGCATAATCGGGCTGAAGCATTCTGTAGCTATTGGAATTTTATCAGGAACATTAACATTTATACCCTACATAGGGCCATTATTATACACTATTATCGGGTTTCTGAGTGCCATCACTCAATTTAGTGGGTGGTTTGAAAGTGCTGCTGTCTTGCTGTTATTTAGTGTTGGACAATTAATAGACTCAAGCATATTAGTTCCTTTATTAATAGGAAAAAAAGTTCATATACATCCAACTATCATTATTTTTGGAGTTGTCATATGTACCTCATATTTTGGGTTCATAGGTATATTATTTTTTATTCCAATAATAGCAATATTCAGTGTATTAGTAAAATATACAGTCAATAAATATTTTGAAAGTGAGCTTTATAAAAATGGCTAATTAGTTCACGATAAAAAGAAAAATGAATCAAGGACCTCTGATACATTTGAGAAATACAAGTAAATTTTTATGCAAAAATTATTATCAAAAAGTAGCAATGCGAGAGGCTTTACGTGCAATTAAATTTATTTAACAATAATCAAGTTGATTATTGTTGGCAAAATTATATCATCTTAGACGAAAATAAGCAGGTATATAACTCGATAGTTAATGATTTATCTTGGAAATGCCTGATTCTTTTTGGACCTAAAAGCTCTGGAAAAACTCACCTTGCTCATATTTGGCAATCAATAAACGATGCAATTTTTATCGATGTGAATAATTTTGTAAGCGAGATTAGGTATAGCGATGCGTTTATTTTAGAAGATGTACAAAACATTAAAGATGAGGCAATGTTGTTACATTGTTACAATTACATAAAAGAAAATGACAAGAGACTGCTAATCACTTCTTCGATTTCACCGAAAAAGCTTAACTTCAAACTAAAAGATTTAAGCTCTCGAATATTGTCAACTATCAGCGTAAAAATTTTACCTGCAAGCGAGGAATTATTAAGAATTATGCTAATAAAACAATTTTCAGATAAACAGTTAAAAATTGACCTAAAGGTAATTAATTATATTCTAGCAAGAATAGAACGTTCTTTCCATAGCATTAATAAAATTATAGAAAAAATAGATAATGAATTTATAAGATCAAATGTAACCATTCCTTTTATTAACACTTTATTAAAAAAAAGTGCCAAGTGATTCCTTTTTTTGTGAGGTATTTGTTATGTATATTAAAAATTTATTAATTTCCATATATTAACGCAGTTGAAACCATCATATGCGTCAAGTTAAGGAAAAAGATATGAGGAGATAGAATAACAAGTTCTCCCAGATATACTTTTAGTGAGAGAAGTAACGATAAATAAAATAACTTGCCTATCAAATAACCTCAACAAATTTTTCAATGAAATGGCAATCAATTGAAACAGAAAAGGAAGAGGCGGTTCATCATTCATAAAAGCTATAATTTTGGGTAATTGAAAACTGCAGCATAGATGCAATGTGCCAATTATTAAACGAAGAATTTGTGGAAACAGGGTTTAGGTTTACTAAAGAAGCAGTAGAATTTATGAAAAGATGGCTTTATTTAAAGATACCCTGCAAATTGATTGTAGAATCTTGCAGCAATTTAAAAGCATTGGATAGTAGCTCTGCCTAACAATCTGTATAAAGGGTAGTTACAAAGGTTATGAGAGTAATACTAAATCTAGAATAAAGTTGCAATTAGTTTTTGATTACTTAGGAGAGTAGAGCAGGAAAACTTCCTTCCTGGCCCCTCACTAAACTGTACGTAAAGTAGAGTGGGCAGCCAGCGAGTTACTTGTTAGTTGTACTAGACACAACTTAATCTGACAGGCAAGAATTAACTGACAGAAGGATTGAGGTAGTTAAAACTAATATCAGTCTCTTGTTTGATGCTACTAATATTTTTCTGAAAAGCAATATGTTTGCTATCAAGAAAAGTCTGCATCGGTGTTTTGCCATAGCAATATTTACCTGAATGAGGTCTTGTCTCATTGTAAGAACGCAACCAATGATCAACATCTATCTGCAAATCTTCCAAAGAACTGTAGATTTTCTTTCTAAAGATAATATTGTAACACTCATCTTGCATAGTTCTATGAAACCTCTCACATATGCCATTAGTTTGTGGGGTTAGTTCTTGAATGATCAATGTTTTCAATTCCTAAATATAGCTGATAAGCGTGATTTTCTGGTTTGCCACAGTATTCCGTACCCCTATCAGTCAAAATGCGGGATAATGGTACTTTTGTCCATCAAAGAATGGTATGACTCTATCATTAAGAAGATCTGCAGCAGTAATTGCAGTTTTGTCTGTATAAAGCTTTGCCATAGCAACCCTTGAATAGGTATCAATAAAAGTTTGCTGGTCCTATACCCTTCTACATAATAAGTGTCTTGAGAACCTAAGTAACCAGTGTTTCAATTTCACCATCTTTGTTCTTTCACTTTCTCTAAAGCTGCAAGTTGCTCTTCAGTTAAAATTATGCCATCTTGTGCAACCTTCGCTTCAAGAGCTTTAAGTCTTTTTTTGAACGTTTCAATATCGTTTCTTAGCCATACAACCACCTTCGGAAATCCCTTTTTCTCAGCTCATTTGCAGCTCTTTATTGTCCATATGCTGGAAATTCTGTTGCGATCTGCTCTTTCTATGTCTTCGGAAACTCTGTTTGCCATAAGTGATTTTTTCTTACTTATCTCATGCAGTGCTTCTTCTCCTCCATTTTCATATAATTCCTTGAATCGATAAAACGTATCTCTTGAGTAGCCCATACGCTTGAGATACATTTCCTAATTGTTTTGCTAGCTCTAATAACCCTAACTTTGGTTTTAGTATTTTTGCTTGTATTGTACTCATATCTAACACTCCTTTCTTTTATTATTTTATAACTTACTTTTCTAAAGTGTCAGATCAAGTCTTGTTT
>NZ_QPIP01000100.1 GCF_003344345.1 Wolbachia endosymbiont of Cylisticus convexus
TGAAGACTCGATAAATATAACAAAACAAGGTCTGGACTTTAGATTTACTAAGGAAGCAGTGGAATTCATGAAAAGAATGTATAATGAATCTTTAACGTTACTTAAAAATACCTTACAAGTTGATTGCAGAATCTTGAAGCACTTTGGAGGTGTTAAGGTATTAGACAGCAGCTATATTAGCTTACCTAACAGTATGGAAGACATGTATAAAGGTTATAGCTACAGTGGTTATGAAAGCAATACTAAGTCTGGAATAAAGTTACAATTAGTTTTTGACTACCTAAACCAGACATTAGACCAGCTTAATATAACTGAAGGAATAAGGTCAGATCAGGGTTATAGAAGCCATTTAAGCAATATATCGAGCAACGATTTACTAATATCTGATTTGGGTTATTTTGTGCCAAGTTCTTTTAAACAAATCAATGAAATAGGAGCTTATTTCATAAGTCGTTATAAATCCGATACCAACATATATGATATAGAGACAGGTCAAAAAATAGATTTACTAGAACATTTGGAAGATCGATCTTTTCTAGAACAGGAGGTATTGTTAGAAAAAGAAACAAAGGTTAAAGTGAGAATTATATGTAAAAAACTAACTGAAGAACAAGCTATGGTTAGAAGAAGAAAGGCTAATAAGTTAGCAAGATCACATGGATACATATCTTCTCAAAGGAACCAAAAGTTACTAAATTGGTCGATATTTATAACTAATGTTCCAAAAAGTAAGATTAATGCTGAGCAAATACTAGTAGTTTACCGAATAAGATGGCAAATTGAATTATTGTTCAAATTATATAAGAGTAATATAAGGCTTGATAAGCTGAGAGGAAAGCCATACAGAGTATTATGTGAGCTATATGCCAAATTGTGTGCAATTCTTATATTTCATGGAATAGTGGGTTGCACAGAACTGAAAAAAAATACGGAGCTTAGCTTAACAAAGGCATTTATTGAGCTAAAAAGACGGGTTAGAGAGTTATTTTTAGCACTAAATAATAAAATTAAAGGCTTAAATATTTTTCTCAAAAAGCTTACCATAACTTGGTCGCAATTTTCATTAAAAGACAAGTACAGAAAAACTAGGGTATCCACCTTAACTTCTCTAAATTTGCTCACAATCTCTTAACTTGACGCCTATGGTTTATTTTACACTCCCCGGTAGATATAAAATTTCTGCACCAACCCCTTTAGCAAGTTCGGTAATCTTATTAGACTTATGAAAAGTTAGCATTATCAAAGTTTGTCCAGATCGGTGTCAGAAATTGCTCAAACCATTTATTAACATATTGCAGTGGCCTTCAAAGATTAACGGAGCAACTATTTTTCTTCCACTTAAGGCTGCAACCATGCTGATTCCAGATTTTAGGGCTGTCCTTTCTGGCAATATCCATAGCTCAGTGTCCAGACTCATCTATATACACTAATTCTTTAGGTTCTTTTGTCGCTATAACCCTTGCAAATTGAGCTCGCTTTTCCTCATTTCTTTCTTTGTATCCATAGGTCTTGTGAATCCTATATTTTTAAGTGCTCGATTGTCTACTAATATTGCCCCAGCATCTCTGACTGAATTTTGCCACCTTGCAAATGCATTCCAGTCGGTAATTTTATCTACGCTTCCAGGCTTTTTTGACTGAAAATCTCCCATTTTCTCACGTCTTTTCTTCCACTCATATAAAGTTGTTTTTCCGATCTTAAATCTCTTAGGCTCCACTCTCTCCTTCATCCAACGCTTCCATTACCTTTTTCCTTAAGTCATAACTATATGCTACTTACCTTCATTACTATAAATCCATATCTTACTCTTTTTCTACTATTATGAGAAGGGCTATAGTTGCGACAAAACAATGGTCGGAAACAGTTTCTGTATAATTGATGCTCAGAGCGTAAAAAATGTAGATACTGCTGAAAACAAGGGCTACGATGCGGGTAAAAAGATTTCAGCGCCATATTGCAGTTGATACTCAAGACACGCAATTTATATCACAACGGCAGAAATAACTGATCGTAGCAGTGCTGTAAAAATGGTTGTAAATGCTAAAGAAAATCTCTCAAAATATACTAGTTGATGCCGGCTACACTGGAGAAAATTTTGCAACTCAAATAAAAGATACTATTGGTGCAGCTGTTGAGGTGAAGCGAATTACACAGGTTTGCCGTATTGCCAAAAAGATGGGTTGTTTTTTGCTTGGTTAGAGAAGTGTAGACGGTTATGGAAAATTGCGAGCGGAAACTCAACACCAGCTTACAAATTTGCTTTTACTGCTCTACTCCTGAAAAGATTTTAAACAGGTTCTTAGAAATTTACTATAACTTGGTCGCAATTTTCATTAAACGTAGAAGGGCTAGACTATCCACTTTAACCTCTCTAAATTTTCTCACAATCTCTTAACTTGAAGCCTATGGTTAAATAAACTGTGTCAACCCGAGAAATAAAAGTAAAATAGAAACAAAAGTGCTGTCTCTTGTAGTATTTTACTCCTTAACATCTTTCCTTAAGTTGACGCCATTGCCTGAACAGATACAAGAAGTCTATTAAATAACAGTAAGGTTTTTCAATCTTGTTCCACAGCAAATTTTAATGCCATGTGAGTAGTTATGGTGCTGTTAACAATCAAAATGACAAAAATTAAGATGGTGATTAGTAGTGTATAAATATTCAAGGATAAATTTTCAAATTGAGTTAGCAATTTGAAATATACAAAAGTTGGCATTATCATTGGCAAAACAAGAATTTGCGATACTCCTGATGCTAAGTTGTTTCGACCAATCATCAATGCATTTCCAGTAGCTGAAATATTAATGATTATCAGCGTATTAAATAATAAAGATACTCCAACTGCTATTGAGTGTTCAATACTGTTGCCTAGAACTGCAAAGCTGAATATGGAAGAAATTACTGAAATCGGTAACCCAAATAATAACCAGTGAGCGAAAATTTTATAAGCAATTATAAGCCTAGAAGAGAGTGGCTGTACAAAGATTTGCTCTAATATTCCATCATGATGATCAGATGCAAACAAATTGTTTGTAGAGATCTGTAAAACAAATGTAGCACATATCCATGTTAATGTTAACATAACTTCTTGTTTATTGTTGTTTTCAAGTGTATATGAAGATAAACTTAACATTATAATAAAAATACATACTATATAAGTAACATTATTATCATCTATTACTAATTTTTTTACCAAACCTATCATACCAGGATTTTAAATGTTTATTATAAATTATAGTGTTTACTTTGAGGGTAGTATAATTTTTTGTTCACAAGTTATATAAGTTTTAATATATTTTATTGATAATGCTATGGAAAAGTTAATGAAAATAAAGTTACCGGAAGATTACACTCCTTCAGAAAATGAAGAATATATGAACGTAAAACAACTGGAATACTTTAGCTTAAAGTTACAATCAATACTTGCTGACCTGGAGAAACAAGATCTAGAAGATAGTAGTATTTATTCTGATGGAGATAGTGGAAATGGGGAATTAATTAAGCGCCGCAAAGATAGAAAAGAAAAAATTAAGGAGGCGTTAGAAAAAATAAAATCAGGCACTTATGGTTATTGTGATGGAACAGGAGAAGAAATAGGAGTTGAAAGACTGAAAGCTAATCCGCTTGCTATATATTGTATCGAAGAGCAAGAGAGAATAGAAAAAGAAAAGAACGTGTATAACATTAATGATTAATTTACAAGTATAGCTTTTCTCATAATAGTGAAAACAAATGAAGGAAAGCAAAATCGACAGCCTGGCGAAAAGATTGAAACAGAAAATATTCTCTTTGGCTCTGTTTTTGATAACAAATCAATGGTGTTAAATGTCATTAAAATCAGGAGAATACGCAGGAAGATACAGAATTTCTATACCAACGCTTTTGGCAAGTTTGACAATCTTTTTAGACTTATGAAAAGTTGCATTATGGGAGTATTAAATAAACCATAGGAGTCAAGTTAAGGAAAAAGATATGAGGAGATAGAATAACAAGTTCTCACAGATATGTTTTTAGTGAGAGAAGTAACGATGAATAAAATAACTTGCCTATCAAATAACCTCAACAAATTTTTCAATGAAATGGGAAAAGAGCAGTTGTGCTAAAAGTCAATAAAAAAAATGAAAAATATCGAAAAATTTTCAATTCAGTGGATTTGTAAAAAATTAATATATTATAATCCTTAATTTAAATATTTAGTGTAGCTGTGAATAAGTTCTCTAATTGCATAAAAGTCAACAATAATTTTTTGTATCATGAAAAATATTTTTTGATGTAAAATTCAGCTCTAATACAACCTTTTATTTATTATTGTATTATCTTATTCAATCAAAAGAGGTTTTATTGGCAATAAAAACATCAACACTAATTTCCAATTAATCTCTTTTAAACTATGTAGCCAATGAATATGTGGATAAATACGTCCACACAAACTTAAAGTATTTATCCACATATTCATTAAGCTTATAAAAACTAAGGTATCATTCTTTTCCTCTATAGTCTTAATGATTTTACATAAGTTAAAAGTAGCATGCTTCCATTGTTCTCTCCGCGGTCTAATATGGCTAATTTATATTGTAGCCAAGCCGCACTATACTTGTAGGCGGAAGTGGACGGCAACATGTACGCCACGAAGTCTATGCTTCAACTTATCCTCTTGCTTATCCCTTCCATCGGCATTGCTATCTTTACTTTCAGTAAAATTATTGTTTTATACTTCTTTAGTGTTTATTGATAGCAAAACTCTTTTCTATCGATTAGCATCTTGTGCATAATCACGGCTAATTTTCTTGCTACTGCAACAATTGCTTTTTTCATGCCCTTTTTCTTTTTAAGCTTCAATCCCCAGCTTCTTAATTTAAATGTCCTTTTACATTTTACCAGTAAGACCTGCGCGGCTTCATATAACATATTCCTACAGTCCACTGGTCCCATTTTTGATATACTTCCGTGTCGATCAATCTCACCAGAAGCGTACTGTCTTGGACTTAATCCCATATAGGCTCCAACTGTATAAGATGTTTCAAACCTATGCAGATCATCTATTGCAGCTTTATATGTCATTGCTACTATAATACCAACTCCTGGAACAGTAGTTAATAATTTACAATCCTCATCTTTTTTGCTTTGTTCTGAGAGCATTTTATCAAGTTTTCTTGTTGATTCTTCTATTATTTCTAAACTATGTACTAATGATTCAATTGAGGTTTGGCTAATTTCATCTAGATTATTAACCATTTCTTGCACTTTTAAAGCAAAGTTTGCAGAACTAAGACGTTGATTAACTTTTATCCCGTATATTTTCAGTAATCCCCTTATTGTTCCCGCAATTTGCTCTCTGCAACGTATTAATTGTCTTCTGCTTCCAAGTATTATTTTAACCTGACAAGCTTCGTCTGATTTTACTAATACCTCCTTAAATAGCCCAACTCTCATCATTTGTGCTATGCCTCTTGCATCATTTTTATCATTCTTATTGATTCTCGCAGATAATGCTGCTGCCATATGCCTTGCATCTACACAAGTTACTGGTAATCCAAGATTCCTCAACTCTTTGCACATCGATATTGATAATTGCCCGCTTTCTATTCCTATGGACTCGTATTTTTTGTTTTGACCAAGCAGAAACTCAGCTATTGCACTGCTTTCACTTGCAACAACCCCTTCTTTAACAATTTTTCCTTTCTCATCAATGATACTAATAAAAGTTTCTTTGAGTGAGACATCTAACCCGCTATAATGTTTCATGAGACTACTCCTACTGTAAAAGTTTAAATTATTCTTGAAGAACTAATTCATTGAATTTGTTACTTCGTGCTAAAATAATGGAGTATGTCTCTCCATCATTCAATAGCAATTACAGTATGTAC
>NZ_QPIP01000101.1 GCF_003344345.1 Wolbachia endosymbiont of Cylisticus convexus
TTCTGATTGTGTAACAGTACACAGATTACAGTTAGTGAATATGTTGAATGGATTGGAAGCATTTTTTGATTTTAAACTACAGTCAACATCCTAGTTCTGTAATTCTTGATATGATTTGGATCAAAAGCACTTTTGGATGTCAGGATACCGAAAATGATATGGAGTAGCTTACGCATTGCAGCTCCCACAATTGCCATATTATGCTTACCCTTCTTCTTTAGTCTTTGGCAAAAACTCACAATGATAGGATTGTGATTCTTGGCTACTATGGCAGGAAAGAAAAGGGCCTTACGTAATGTTTGTGAACCTGATTTACTTAATCTTGGTTTAGAATGTACAGATGAACCTGATGTTATATTTTTCGGTATAACTCCTGTATATGCTGCCAATTGCCTGGCATCTCTAAAAGCTTTTATGTCAGGGATTTCAGCTAAAATAGCCATTGCTGATTCCTCTCCTATTCCTGGAATAGTCAATAGAAGCTGAAAATTTTCCAACAATTCTTTGTGCTGCTTTAATAGTTTGCGTATGGAGTTTTTTATTATTTCTATTTTTTTAACTATATTCGTTGCAACAAGCATTTGCAACTTCTTTAGGCAGTCTCTCTTTTTTTTCTAGGTGGTTATTTACTAATTCTTTTAACGCAACTGAGCAACGATAAAGATGTTTTAATTTTTTCATTTCAGAAGAAGGTGGTGTCCAACGAGTTGGTTCCTGTCTTTGGCAATAATCAGCAATAATTTCTGCATCAGTCTGATCATTCTTTTGTCTTACGAGCTTACTCCTTGTATAAGATTTAATACAATAAGGATTTACAACACTAACAAAATGTCCAGCATTGTGCAGAAATTCAGCCAAAGCTTCGCTATAACAACCACATGCATGACTTTACTTCTTCCACATTATGCTTTTGTAGAAAACTCAGCAGACCTTGAAACCCAAGATCATCGTTCTTAAAGCTCCTTTTCCTAGTTTCACGCTTTTCTTTTTTACTTATGAATGAAAGAAAAACATCAAAGCGATCTTTTGATACATCAATTCCAAGAAAGTTGTTGATCATATATAACCCCATACGTTACCATTTAAAACGAAAAGTAAGGCTAACCTTGTGGATACAGAATTAGAGCCATTTAGGTCTTTCTACGATACCGTCCAGCCTATACTTTTGAGGAGGGAACTCTTATCTTTCTTACAGATTTTATATCTAAGAGGAGAAACAGAGTTCTTCCCTCCTCCACCTAATGCTTAAGCTTAAAACATTAGATGCTTTTTACAAGATACAAGAGGAAATATTTTTCGTTTCATTAATGAAGCGATTGGAAACTGGTATGAGAATAGTCCAAAAGTGGCAGGTACATCTGATAAAGTTGTGGTTTTGATACACATATCTTTTTAGAATTGCAAGTAGTTGGTTTTATAAAAGGTTATATAAAGCAAATGGGTAAAGATCTCAAGGTCATCAGCTATACACAAGCTTCTAGAAGATTTAAAAAGCTTAACATAAAAATCAATGACTGCAGAGTTGATAAAAATAACATGGAAAATATTGAAATTGCAATAGATAGCACTAGAATTAGTATTATAGCTATAACCATAATAAAGAGAATGTAAGAAAATATATAGAAAGTCACATGTTATTTAAAACACAAACAGTAAAAAAGTGATATGCATGTACAGCTACCGGCATGCCTAATGTTGAACAAAATAGGCAATAAACAAAATATTTTATCTGTTCTTCAGCTTATGATATGGTAAGTGTATATAAACAATGCAAACTGCAAGAAAACACGCAAGAGTCTATGAGAAAGCTATCAGAGAGAAATAGCAACATTAGTGTAATAAAATCATGTGAAAGTTATGAAAAAGGTAAAGAAAGATGGAAGAGGAAGTAAAATATGGTCTATATTGAATGCTTTTTTTATAGGTTAAAAAAGACATTTGGGTTTAGTTTAAAAAATAAATCTGAGATAAATAGGGAGAAGGAACTACTTATTAAATGCTACTTAATGAACAAATTTACTGAATTTGGTATGGCTGAGTTCGAAATAGTTACATGAAATTATTTATTCAGGAAAAAACTTCACTAGATATGCAGTAAAGCCTAACGGGCTTTTTGTGATTTACTATGTTAAAATTAAATAATATACTTAAACAATTTTTAGTTCAAAGGTAATGCCAAATCTAGATCAAATATTTTTTGCTCAAAACAATGTTAATATTAATAACGTGTATAAAATAGTCAATAATGCTTTGAGCAATAGTGATGGTGGTGAACTATTTTTAGAGCTTTGCCAGTCAGAGTCCCTGGTTTTTGATGATAACATATTGAAACACATGGATTTGAATATCAGAAAGGGGTTTGGTTTAAGGTCCTTTTGTGAGGATAGTACATCTTTTGTTTGCTCTTCTGAAATTAGTGAAAAGGAAATTAGTAATGCTGCCTCTATAGTGAAAAGCTCAGTATCTTTAAACAAAATAAATTCAATAAACTTAAATGAGGGGAAAAAAGGCATGTATTCAAAGATTAACCCCATAAATGAAATGGATCTAAACTCAAAGATTAAACTACTCAATGAGGTTAATGAATATGTAAGGTCCAAGAATAACTGCGTGAAGCAAGTAAAAATAACTCTAAATGGAGAATGGCAAGTCGTACAAATAATAAAGGGTGATCACAGATTAAGCGATATCAGGCCTCTGGTACGTTTTAATGTGTTAGTCATCGTAGAGAAAGATGGTCGAACCGAGAGAGGCTCCGCAGGACACGGTGGAAGGGATTCTTATAGTAAGTTTATTTCTGAGAAAAAGTGGAAAGGAGTTGCAAACCAAGCGTTAGAACAAGCACTGGTAAATCTTGAAGCAACTCCAACTCCAGCCGGAGAAATGACGGTTGTTCTAGGTTCTGGTTGGCCAGGGGTATTATTACATGAAGCTATAGGTCATGGACTTGAAGGCGATTTTAATCGTAAGGGAGTCTCAGCATTTTCAAATTCTATGGGTAAACAAGTAGCAGCTAGTGACATCACAGTAGTTGATGACGGAACTCTGCCTAATTTGCGTGGCTCTATCAGCGTAGACGATGAAGGCACTCCACCCAGTTATAATATATTGATAGAGGATGGGATCCTCAAAGGATACATGCAGGATCATATGAACGCTAAACTCATGGGTGTAAATCCAACCGGTAATGGTAGAAGAGAAAGTTATAAAGAAGTTATTATGCCGCGCATGACAAACACCTATATGCTGCCTGGAAAACATACACCGGAGGAAATAATATCTAGCGTAAAGAAAGGTCTATATGCAGTAAATTTTGATGGTGGGCAAGTTGATATAACGTCAGGAAAATTTGTTTTTTCATCTTCGGAAGCTTACCTAATAGAAAATGGCAAAATTACACAGCCAGTAAAAGGAGCAACACTAATTGGTGACGGTCCAACAGTGTTGAAAAAAGTATCTATGGTTGGTAATGATCTAAAGTTAGATCCTGGTGTTGGCGCATGCTCAAAAGATGGACAAAATGTGCCCGTTGGAGTTGGTCAACCAACACTCAAAGTTGACGCAATAACTGTTGGTGGAACTAAGATATAGACGGCTAAAACGAATTCCAGCGCATGACGCACAATTGTATAAACATTGTAGCCGTTATTCAAGTAGCTCATAAAAACTACTTAACAAATTTCTTCAACTTCCTTATCATAACGTGTGTAATAATGTTACAAAAAATAATACCATGGAATTCAATAGGATAATTTTCAGAAAATTCCTAAAAAAAGCAAGAAGCCTTTAATTGAGCAAAGCTTATGTATGCACTGTTTCAATTACTACAACTCGTATTAGGTAGGACAGGCTGTTGAAAAAGGAAGAAATAGAGAATTTTAGGATGCAAATTATTTGCCATCTATATGGAATATGGTCAAATCGTCAGTTATGTAGAGAGATCCACTTTAATGTAGAATATAGGTAGTTTTGCAGATTCAGTCTTGAAGATAAAGTACTAAATCATTCATCACTGAGTAGGATAAAAGATAGATTTGGGGTAAAGTTATTTTAAGAAATATTTGTTAGATTGGTTAGAAGATAACATAAAGCAGGTATTGTAAAAGGAGAAATTATCAATTGCATTAGAACCATTTAGGTCGATACCGTTCAGCCTATCATAGGAGTCAAGTTAAGGAAAAAGATATGAGGAGATAGAATAACAAGTTCTCACAGATATGTTTTTAGTGAGAGAAGTAACGATGAATAAAATAACTTGCCTATCAAATAACCTCAACAAATTTTTCAATAGACCCACTGCGAAACGGTATGCAACTAATTTCAGCATGAGTTAGGCGAACAGCAGGATCAATAAAAACCCATGTCTGAGGTTTACCAGACCAGCAATTATTCATGTTGTATTTCTTCTGAAAATTGCGATAGGTATGCGACATAAAATCTTAATTTCACGGATTTTATGCTCCACCTAAATGATGCCAGCTTCCGATTGTTGATCATCCGTCAGCCCGATACCTTTTATGTGGAATTACAACGTTACTCTCAATTTTTGCCACCCCAGAATCTGCATACTTTATATTCTCTTTTGGCAACATTTTTTCCTGTTTTCGTATCTTAAAATCGTGCTCTGTGTGACACTGATAGAATTTGCCCATCTTCTCTTATAACAATTTCCGTTTTCATTGTGTTTACTCTTTTCTTTCCAGAATAAGACAATTTTCCTATCTTTTGGCCGTTGTATTGGTTACATCTGCTAATATCTTCAAAATTCTTTCTGGCCTGTCCTTTTTTATTGAGATTTTTTTAGCCAAAAGTGGTTCCATTTTCTTGAATAATCGGCAAATGTTTGAGTTATACAAGTTACTCAAGAATCGGTGTGTTATATAAGTTTGATAATACAGAATT
>NZ_QPIP01000102.1 GCF_003344345.1 Wolbachia endosymbiont of Cylisticus convexus
GTCATAAACTGCTAGGCCTTCATGATGTCATCCCGGCCTTCACCCAGTGTCCTCTTTCTCTTGTCATCCCAGTACTTGATACTGGGATCCAGATGCACGGCTAATGCTGAAACCAATACTCCCTTTTCTTGTCATCCGAGTACTGGGACCCAGAAGACTCAGGTAATAAGAACTAGATTCCAGCGTCACGCGCTGGAATGACACCGTCATAAACTGCTAGGTCTTCATGATGTCATCCCGGCCCTCATGATGTCATTCCAGTCCTCATAGTGTTTATCCCGGCCTTCATAATGTCATTCCAGCCCTCATGATGTCATCCCAGTACTGGGATCCAACTAAATTGGTAAACACTTTACAACGTTTTTTGTGCAAAAGGACTGGATGCCAGCTGACCATTTGTTCCTATAGTTGTCTTTTCTCGTCTACCTTATTTTGCCACTCTGCTGAACAGATACAGTTTTTGCAGCGGCTTGTCTTGCGTTCTATTACAAAAATTTTGTGGTACTAATGAGTAGCAAAATGATAGCGAATCTAAACTAAAAAGAATACATTCTTACACTGCTTTAAAGTCTACTAAATTCATTTTAAAAGAATAATAATTATAATATACTTTGTGTGTGGTTAAGATAGCTCTGGAATGGCATAAAGAATTACGCCATCATCGAAATGAAACTCGTTATTTGCATCTGCTGCTGTGTACTCTTTATGAATTTTATAAGAGTTATAAACATCATACTCTGCTTTTGTATGGTAATCACAATACTGAAACTCACCATTTTCATTGAAAGAGCCAAATTGATCAATTAATGTAGCTATTTTTCTACCTTTTCCACTCTTTGTTAATTCAAATACATCGGCTGGGCAGTAACCTGGATCAGTGGTTCCTTCTGTGATAAAAAATGATGGTTTATCGTTAAGCAACTTGCAGAAATTTGGTTTATATTCCTTTTTCATACAGTTTAAACTTATATACTGATATTCATCTGGGACGTTTGAGTATTGTGGATCATACTTTTTATGTTCAAAAAACTCATTACCTAAGAAATTACAAAACGTTAATTTATAATCATCATTATTACCGGACTTAACGACTTTAAGGTAATGAAAATCTCTAGGAATTTTTACCTCTTCTTCCGTAACGTGATTACGTATGACCAATTGATCATCAAGCATGTAGTAACCTATTTTCGGTAAAGTAGCTACAAGCTTACCGTTCAACATGATATCTGCTTGATAGATATTATCCGATAACTTCTCTCCTTGCTGCAAAGTACAATCCTGCCCGGCCTTAGTTGTTGCTTCTGACACACCACACTGTTCAGCCTTAGTTAAGTTTTCTATTATTGTTGATATCTCACTTATTTCTAATATATTATGTTCATTTTTTGTGTATTGATATTTGTAGCAACTACCATCTTCACATATCGGAAGACACTCTCCATCTTTGTCTGATATAAAGATATTATCTCCTTCTATTGTAAAATAAAGTCCACCTGTTTCTTCTTTAATCTTTTGTAGTACTGGGTCATTTTCATCGTTAAAATTGATAAAATTGAGTACTCCAGTTGTACCTCTGCTAGACAATTTGATGCCAAAGTATGGACTATCTTTTATGTTGTAAAGCGAAGTTAAGATTGGTTTTGACTCAAGCTTTTCTATAATATTGTTCCTATTTGTACTTACTATAGCCTCTTGTTCTACAATAAGATCCTTTTTTATAGAGTTTCCACTTTCATCAAACTTTTCTGCTTGTAGAGGTAAGTTTCCCTCATATAAAAATATTTTATCTCCCTGCTTCTTTAACTTTAAATCATTAATATTCGCAACTTCAACTGTACCAATATGTGAAGAAACAGTATTCACATTACCATTTTCCTTTACTATGTAATATGCAGTAGGAAGTTTAATCAACTTTTTATAAAGCGGATTTTTATCGTCTATTTTAAATATATGTTTTTCCATGATATTACCTTAAACAACTAACAACTTTCTGATTAATGGCACTGAGGCTACTAGGAGGAGCGACATAACTCATAAAACTCCTTGGCTGTTCGTTATCTGCCACTATTTTTTCAGTATTAACGAAAGCTCTTTGCTCTTTATTGTCTTTTAATGTTTCCTCCATATGATCTTTAAAAGTAGCCAAACATTTACTGATTTGTTTGTAATCAGGGCATGATTTTTCTGCAGCTAAACACAAGAACTTCAACAGCTCGTTATGATTTTCATCATTAGATAATGATTTACTTATAATAGTTGACTGTAGTGCCACTGGATCAAAATTTAGACTTTTCTTTGGAATGCCACATTTTGAAGCTGCTTCTTCTAATACCTTTTCAAACTTTATGGCAATATCTGCTGCATCTATTATTTTTGCCACTTGATTAAGCTCCTGTATTTTATTTTTTACTTTATATTCATCCTGTCCTACAGAAGGATAAAAGAAATTTATTACTTGAGATATAAATGAACTTGATCTGCTTGCTCCACTCGTTACTGGTGCGATTTGCCTCCTCTTTCTACGTGCGGTACACATTAGATCTGTAGGTTTTGTCTTACAAAACATATCTTTTGTTCTACTATAGAATGTTTCCGCATTGTTTGCGGATTGAAGTGCTTTATCAGCAAAATCTTCAACTTCTTCTATAAGATTCACTGTTTGATTGTGTAGTGTTTTAACCTTATCTTTTGTATCTTCAGCTTGTTTAGCAAAATCTTCTGAAGCATTTTTAGCTCCCTCTGCTGCATTTTTAGCATCCAAGGTTTCAGTTCTTGTTTGATTAATCTCACGTAAAAATTGATGCACCACATCAGTACCTATTCCATCTTCTCCCTTTAGACCTGGCATTCCTATTGAACCAGTATCTCCTTTACTACCCTCAAGACCAGATCTGCCAGCCCGACCTTTGGGCCCTTGAAGACCTATATTTCCTTTGTCACCTTTAGGACCGGATATACCTTGTACTCCATCTGCTCCTTAGGTCCTACTGAAC
>NZ_QPIP01000103.1 GCF_003344345.1 Wolbachia endosymbiont of Cylisticus convexus
CACCTACGACAATGTTGCCAACAATTTAAAACTTGAAAAAAGTATTTCCAGAAAACTTTTATGTCCAAAAGTAAGAGCTCCATTTATTTATGACGCTAATGACGAACTAATTATCAGCTTTAATGTAGTGGATTAATAATGAGCATATTATTTAAATGGAATGTTATGAACAGTAAAGAAAGATTTGCCATACGAGTTAGTTATGAACCTGATAGGTTGGCAGAGGTATATTTATTAGACGCCTACACAAAATTAATGCCAGTGCTAAAGTATTCAGTAAATGCAAATAAAAAAGAACTTCAAGGAGGATCAAATGTTAACAGTAAGCTTATATGCAAGAGTTTCTTCAGAAAAACAAGTACAAGAGAATACGATTGCAAGTCAACTTTCAGCTTTAGAAAATAAAATTAAAGCAGATGGGCATGAATTGCTAGATGAACATAAATTCGTTGATAATGGCTATAGTGGATCTAATTTAGTTCGTCCTGCCTTAGAAAAATTACGTAATAAAGTAGCAGAAGGTAAAATTGACATAATCTATATTCATTCTCCTGATCGTTTATCGCGTAAATATGCATATCAGATGGTTTTACTTGAAGAATTACAGAAAGCAAAAGTAGAAGTAATTTTTTTAAATAATCAGATTAATGATAGTCCAGAAGCTCATTTATTGTTACAAATGCAAGGTATGATAGCAGAATATGAACACACAAAGATTACTGAAAGATGTCGTCGAGGAAAAATTTATGCAGCTAAAAAAGGTAGTGTAAATGTAATGTGTAGAGCTCCTTACGGCTACCGTTATATAAATAAACAGATGGAAGGAGGGCAAGCTCGGTTTGAAGTTCATGAAGAAGAAGCGGAAGTGGTTCGTAAGCTATTTTCTTGGATAGGCAGAGAAAGAATGAGTGCTGGAGAAGTATGTCGCCAGCTAAATACCATGTCTATCATGTCAGCGAAGGGAAAATGCTGGAATAAAGGCACGCTTTGTGGTACACTAAAAAATCCTGTCTATAAAGGACAAGCAGCTTTTGGTAAAACAAAGGTAGGTGCAAAGCTGCCGCAAATAAGACCATACAAACATTCCTGTGAACAACCTAAAAAGAATAGTTCTACCTATCGTGTTGAAAGGGAACATTGGATTTACATTCCAGTACCTAAAATAGTTGATGAAGATTTGTTTGATATAGTTCAAAAGCAATTAGCTGAGAACGCAAAAAGGCAAAGAGCAAGACAAATAGGAACAACTAATCTATTGCAAGGCTTATTGGTATGCAAGCGTTGCCAGTATTCTTATTATGCTAAAAGATATGGCAAGTCTCAAAAAAAATGTTATCGTTGTATTGGCGCAGATGCTTACCGTTTTGCTGGTAATAAGATTTGTAATAGTAAAACAATTCGTGCTTCTACATTAGAGACAGCTGTGTGGGAAGAAGTTAAAAGCCTATTAAAAAATCCAAACAGAATTTTAAAGGAATATCAGCGTAGGCTTTCAGAACTTCAAAAATCACCATGTGATCAAATAACTGATTCACTTAAAAAACAAGATGATAAGCTGAAACAAGGCATTTCAAGACTTATTGATAGCTATACTCAAGGGTATATTAGCAAAGAAGAATTTGAACCACGAATTAAAGCAGCAAAACAGAGCTTAAAAATAGTTGAAGAGGAAAAGAAAAAAATATTCAATCGAAAAAATCTACAACAAGAATTAACTCTCGTTGTAACCAATTTAGAAGAGTTTTTTTCCAATATTAAATCAAAGCTTGATGATTTAGATTGGCTAACTAAACGTAATGTTATCAGAATATTAGTTAAGCGAATTGAAGTTGATATTGAAGAAGTAAATATAGTGTTTCGAGTAAAAGATATATCTCATTCTACAGAACATAACAATGAAAAAGGTCAAAATTTACAACATTGTCGTAGTAGTCATAATCCTACTGACTTCAATGACCAATTACTGTTGGGATTAAAGGGAACAATGTCGCAAGCAGAATTACACTTCATTCGAGCCAGGCTTTTGGGAGGCAAGATAAATAAAGCCAAGAAAGGAGAACTTAGATCTCCTCTGCCAGTAGGATTTTGTTATGATGAGGAAGGTCGCGTTAAGCTTGATGATGATGAGCAAGTAAGAAGTGTGATTCAACTGCTATTTAGGACATTCAAGGAAAAAGGCAGTGCTTATGGAGTAGTTAATTATTTTGGTCAACAAAAGATTCAGTTTCCAAAACGTGTATATGGAAGTACTTGGAAAGGAAAGCTAATATGGGGAGAACTGACGTACTCAAGAGTATGTCAAATATTAAAAAATCCTTGTTATGCTGGAGTTTATGTTTATGGCCGTTATAAACAGCAAAAGAAGCTATCAAGTACTGGTCAGGTTCAAGCAACAATAGTTCGCTTACCAATGGAAGCTTGGCATACAATGATCAAAGATCATCATGAAGGCTATATATCATGGCAGGAATATATAATAAATAACGAGACTTTAGCAAAAAATAAACCCAGTGAAGAGGAGAATATGTTACCTACAGCAGTAAGAGAGGGGATAGGGTTGTTACAGGGATTATTAATTTGTAGTTGCTGTGGTCGTCGTCTTATTGTAAAGTATAAAAAGTATAAAAAGAAAAACATTATTTATCCTACTTACCAATGTAATTGGAAAGGGAGATGGGGGGAAGGTAGTAAAAGTTGCTTTTCCGTTCGTGGAGATCTTCTGGATAAAGCCATTGCAGGAAGAGTGTTAGCAGTAATGGAACCCGCACAAATTGAGATTGCCATAAAAGCATTTGAAGAATTGGAACAACGAGGTTACATGCTTGACAAACAATGGCAAATGCAGATAGAAAGGGCGGATTATGAAGTACAGTTGGCACAGAGGCGTTATGAAGAAGTAGACCCATCAAATCGCCTAGTAGCTGCAACTTTAGAGAGGCGCTGGAATGAAACTCTAACAATGCTAGAAGAAGTAAAGGCCCAGTATGCTGAATATAAGCAAAAGAATATACTTACAGCTACAAAGCAACAAAAAGAGCAAGTGTTGGCTCTAGCTGAAGACTTACCACGCCTGTGGAATGCAGTATCGACAAGTGTAAAAGATAAAAAACGTATTTTACGGCTTTTAATAAAGGATATCACTATCAAAAAATTACGTAATGAACAAAAAGCAGTGTTACATATATGCTGGCAAACAAATGTTACAGAGGATTTAGAAGTGCAATTACCAACAAAACCTTGTGATAAATGGCGGCATTCAGAAGATATAGTTAATCGAGTAAGACAATTAGCAACAACAATGACTGACACACAAATTGTTAACCTGTTAAATCAAGAAAGATTAATAACAAATAAAGGTTTTCCATTTACTATTAGTGGTATTAGATGGATTAGGTCAAAACATAAAATTCCAGCACTATATTCTAAAAAAGCGGAAGGATTATTAGTTAAACAAGTTGCAGAAAAATTTAATGTCAGTCATGACGTTGTCTATAATTGGATTAAATGTAAGCTCGTTAATGCACAACGTATTGGCTTAAGATTCTGGGTATCTATAAGCTTGGAACAAGAGCTAGAGTTAAGAAAGCGTGTTGAGAATTCTTCTAAAATAGCAATTGCAAGACTAAGATCCCAAAAACAAATTGAAAAAGGTATATTATGAGGTTACTATGTTTATTGAAGGAGAAGAAGAAATTTTACCGTCTAGCCCATTTGTAGCAGGTTTAATAGCGAAAGTAGATAGCGAACAAGGATTTTGGCATTCACCTTCAAATAAAGAGATAAATGGTATTGTTGGAACAAGCAGGCCTATTGATTTTACGCTCGGTAATACAAATTGCAGAGCAAACCACTTAAATGAAAATGAAGTAACAACGATAATTCATCAAAACGGCTATAGGCTTTGGGGAAATAGAACATGTTCAAATGACTCAAAATGGGCTTTTTTGTCAGTGAGAAGGACTGCAGATTTAATCAATGATAGTTTACTTCGAGCTCATTTATGGGCAGTTGATCGCAATATCACCAAAACTTATATAGATGATGTGATTGAGGGGGTGAATTCTTATTTGGCCAATTTAAAAGCCCAAGGAGCTATTATCAGTGGAAAATGTTATGCAACACCAGAACTCAATACACCAGCAAACATTGCAAGCGGGAAAGTGTATTTTGACTTCGAGTTTACACCACCATATCCAGCTGAGCAAATAATATTCAGGTCTCATCTTGTCAATATAAGTTAGGAGAAAGCAAAGTGTTACCAAAAATACTGAGAAATTTTAACGTATTTGTTGATGGTAGAGGCTATGCGGGAAAAATAGATGAAATAACGCTACCAAAGCTTACCATAAAAACCGAAGAATACAGAGCTGGTGGTATGGATATTCCAATAAATATTGATATAGGCATGGAAAAATTGGAAGCAGATTTCACTTTTTCTGAATACGACACAGAACTCTTTAGGCTATTTGGGTTGATAAATGGAAACTCTGTATCTCTAACGCTAAGGGGTGGAATGCAAGGGAGTGGTAGCAATGATATTGAAGGAGTAATAATCAATTTAAGAGGCATTTTTAAAGAATTTGATTTTGGTAACTGGAAACCTGCTGAAAAAGCAACGCTGAAGTGTACTGTAGCTGCTCATTACTATAAACTTACCATAGGTGGTAATGAACTGATAGAGATCGATGCTGAAAATATGATAAGAAAGATAAATGGTGTTGATCAAATGGCCTTGCTGCAAACGATTTTAGGCATATGAAAAGATTTCGAAATTTTATTTTAAGGAGGCAATAATGCACACTATAACACTTAATAACCCAATAACAGTTGATGGAATTTCTGTCTCAGAACTTACTGTTAGACGTCCAAAAGTTAGAGACTATCTTGCAATTGAACGCTTAAATGGTAGTGACCTTAGTAAAGAAGTAACTTTGACTGCCAATTTGACATCAGTTGCAAAAGAAGCGATTGAAGAGTTAGATATTGCTGATTATGTGAAAGTGCAAGAGGTATTAAAGGATTTTTTTTCACCGATTATCCAAAAAACTTGAGATTAGAAATACTAGTGCTTGGCTCTATCATAGGTGGTGGAGTTGAGCACATTCTTGATATGGAGATTAGTGAGTTTATTTTATGGAGCAAATTAGCTAGGGAGTTCAAATGTCAGTATTATCGATAAAAATAGGTGCGGTACTTGATGGCAGTTTTAATACTGTAATAAAGGGAAGCAGTAGTCAACTTACCCGTCTTGGTGAGAATATAAGAAAGCTTGATTCATCTTTAAAATCAGTATCAAAGTTTAAGCAGTTGGGTAGTGATGTTTTAACTAGCAGAAGGTCATGGAAAGGTTTTGAGGATCAGGTAAAATCTTTAGCTAAACAAATGAAAGCAATAGAGAAACCAAGCAAAACTTTAAAAGCTGAGTTTGATAAAGCTAAGTTTTCTGCAACAAAAGCAAAAGAAGCATATTTGAAAAAGAGAGATGCTTTGCATTCATTTAATGAAGAAGTAAGGAAAAGTGGAAGAAATATTAAGTCATTAGTAAGTGATCAATATAAACTTGGTTCTTCTATTGAAGTGCTAAAAGGTAAGTATGGTAAGCTTGGGTCTGCAATACGTAGTCACCAAAGTTTTTTAGCAAGCAAAGCACATTTTAAGTCACAAATTATAGAAACTATTGGGCTAGGGCTAACGCTTGCAGCGCCAATTAAAGTTGCTGTTGATTTTGAATCGGCTATGGCTGATGTAAAGAAAGTAGTAAGGTTTGATAGTAAAAAAGATGAAGCTAATAAATTTGCTCAAGAGCTCAAAAAGTTGTCTCGTGAAATACCCTTGTCAGCTGCAGAATTAGCACAAATAGCTGCAAGTGGTGGTCAACTTGGTATTGAAAAAGAGGATCTTCTGGAATTTACAACAATAGTTGCTAAAATGACCACAGCGTTTGATATGTCGGCAGAAGAAGCTGGTAATGCTATTGCAAAAATATCCAATGTATATGGAATTAAAGTTGATGGTATGGAAAATGTAGGTAACATAATAAACCATCTTTCAGATAATACTGCTGCTAAAGCAAAAGAAATGGTTCTTACACTGAATAGAATTGGCGGTAATGCTAAACAATTTGGTTTAGAAATTGATCAAGCAAGTAGCTTAGCAAGTGCGTTCATAAGTTTAGGTAAACAACCTGAAAAAGCAGCAACTGCTATAAATAACTTTCTTAGTAAACTACAGACCGCAAGAGAGCAAAGTCCCGAATTTCACGATGCATTAGATGAGATGGGAACAAGTATAGAAGAGCTAGAACAAACTATTAAAAAAAAATCCTCAAGAGGCAATATTGCAATTCCTTGAAACCTTAAAAAAAATAAATGATCAAGAGCGAGCTGGTATTCTTATGAATCTATTTGGTGCTGGGTTTCAAGATGACATTGCTCTTTTAGTAGGAAGCTTAGACATTTACAAGAAAGCTATTGAACATTTAGCTGATAAAGAAAAATATAACGCTTCAATGCAGGACGAATTTAACAATCGGGCAAATACTACAGCTAATAAATTACAATTACTTAAAAATGCAGTATTTGAAGCTGGTATGAATCTAGGGTCAGTAATGTTGCCTACTTTAAATTATGTAGCTGGAAGTTTGAAAGCAATAACAGAGCGTATAGCTTCTTTTGCAGAAAAATATCCAACTTTAACTACGGCAATCATGAGTACTTTAGCAGCTTTGATAAGTTTGAAAGTCTTAGTAGTGGGATTAGGCTATGGAATTACTTTATTAGGAAGTACAATTTTTGGTCTTAAAGCAACAATACTGACAACATTTTCATCTTTATCAAGTATAGTTTTTCCTGCAGTAATAACAGGGCTAAGAGCAATAACACTCGCTGTAATGACTAACCCAATTGGACTTTTAATAGCGAGTCTTGTTGCTGGTGCAGTTTATGTTCTAACTAACTGGCAAAAAGTGAAAGACTTTTTCTCTAGCTTTTGGAAATCACTCATTGAACCTATAGGAAAAGCTTTTTCATGGATGGGAAATACAGTTAGTAGCATATTTGCTGAGAATAGCCCGATTAGAAAATTTGAAAATAATGGAAATTTTGTTAATAAGCTTTCTAAAAATAGCATTTTCAGTAACGGAAACCCATTGACAAGTAATAGTGCTATTAAACAATTTTCAGAAAATAGTAAAGGCAATTTTGAGAGTTTTAAAGTTAAAGGTGTTATAGAAGAAAAAAGAGCTATAGAACAAGAAGAAGTTAAGAAAGCATTCAAGAAAAGTAGATGTGAAAATAG
>NZ_QPIP01000104.1 GCF_003344345.1 Wolbachia endosymbiont of Cylisticus convexus
ACTGGATACATATTTCAGAGAATTTCTTATTTGGTGTACTATACATAGCTGCACTTCTGCACTGGGAAATACACTGTTGATGGCTGCAGGAAAGCTTTTTAGCCCATCTACACATGCAATCAGAATATCTTCTACTCCTCTTTCTTTGAGGTTATTTAGCACTTCCAACCAAAAGTTAGCTCCTTCACTTTCAGCCAAATAAAAGCCCAGGACTTCTTTTCTGCCATTTTGGTCTATGCCCAATATATTGTACATACATTTACTTACGCAATGTCCATCCTCCTTGACCTTAAAGAACATCCCATCCATAAATACTATCGGGTATACTGATTGCAGTGGACGACTACGCCATTCATTGATTATAGGCAGTAATTTGTCGGTAATACTTGATATCTCTGCTACCGATATTTTGTGATCATAAATTTCCTCAACGTGTGACGCTATATCTCTATAGCTCATACCACTGGCAAATGTGCTCAAAATCTTCGTTTCAAGCTCTGGATGTAAGCTTGTTTGCCTTTTTTTGACTATTTGCGGCTCAAAACTTCCTTCTCTATCTCTTGGCGTTAACAGCTCAAATGAACCTGCACTTGTACGTAAAGTCTTTCCATTCCTCCCATTTCTGCGATTATTTTCTTCACTTTCAGCTAATAAATGGTTTTCTATTTCACCTTCTAGACTCGCCTCCAGCAGCTTTTTTATAAATGGTGTTAATGCTCCCTCCTTTCCTGTCAACGGTCTTCCTTCTCGTATAGACGACAGGATATTTGTTTCCAACTCTTTATAATCTACCAATCCGTTAGTTCTGTTTACTACTTTTTGACTCATTGTCAAACCTCCATTTTTAAATTGATATAAATTACTTTTTTTCGGTTTGACACACTTTTTTGAACATTCCCTATTTTATGTTAATATCCTTACATATTTGAGTATAAGTTTCTGTGAGCATTATTTATAAACGTTACAACACTAATCCATAAAACTTCTCTAATTGCTCGCTCCACAACATCGGTATTTCTCTTAAATCAGCTAGCCTCAAATCTCTTGGCTGCCTCCCATTTACTATGTCTTCTTTAATTTTTGGTGCTAAATAATTTAACCTTAAAATTTGCTGTATTCGTCTTGTACCTATATTAATTTTGGCACTCAGCTCCTTCACACTTCCATATTTTCCCTCTTCTAGTTGCCGTTTCCACAGATGGGCTCTTACCACTGCTTTCAGTAGCGCATTGTTTGTTTTGCCTTCTGGTTCTATTACTACACATTTGTTTCCTTTCTTTTTTATTGCTATAAATTCCACCTTATTCTCTGAACTGACTTCTATTCCATCTTCTCTTATCATTACTCCCTTTATTAACTTTTTCACTACTTCTTTTTGCTTTCCAAAACTTAAATTTTCCCATTTTTCTTCGGTCTTTTCTTTCCACTTTCCATATAGCTGCTCCGCTTTCTTCATCACTTCTTTTTCTACTTCTCCGGCTACCATAGTTTTGTTTATTGATTCACAACCTTTTCCCCTTAAATGATCGTTGCATACGTAATATCGATACCTCTTATTCTCTTTTTTCGCGTACGTCAGAGTCATATTTACATCACAGCTCTTGCACTTGATTATTCCCTTTAGCAGTGCTTCCTCATATTTTGCTTTTCTATATGGTTGATTCTTTATCAATTCCTGCGCTTCTTGCCATTTTTCTTTTTCTATTATCGCATCGTGCTTTCCCTCATACTCTTTCTCATAATGTCTGATTTTTCCCGTATATATTGGATTTGTTATTATTCTTCTCACCGTTGCCTTTTTAAAGATATCTGATTTTGTTCTGTAACCTTGGCTATTCAACTCCCTTGCCAGTTCTGCCATTGACTTCAGCTCCAAATATCTTTCAAATATGTGCCCTACTATTTTCGCTTCTTTTTCATTTATTATTAATTCTTTATCTTTTACATCATATCCAAGCGGCAAAGTTCCCCCCATCCACAATCCCTGCTCCTTTGATGTTGCTATTTTATTTTTTACCCTTTCTACGATCATTTCTCTTTCTAGTTGTGCTGCTCCTGACAATACCGTTTGTACAAATTTTCCCATTGGCGTATTATTGTCAAATATCTGCGTTACTGCTACAAAATTTACTCTATGCCTTCTAAAAAATGACGTTACTTCGATGCTGTCTTTTGTTTCTCTCGAGAGCCTATCTAGCGTATATACTACTACACAATCTACTTCTCCTCCCTTTACATCTTCAAACAACTCCTTTATTGCTGGTCTTTCTAAATTTTTCCCTGAAAATCCGCCATCATCGTACCTTTTTGCCAATACTACCCAACCCTCTCTGCTCTTTATGTACTTCTCACATGCTACTCGCTGCGCATCTAAACTGTTAAACTTTTGTTCTAGACCGTCTTCATTTGACTTTCTCGTATATATTCCACATCTTATCCCTTTACACATTTTCCCTTCCCTTTTGATCACGCAAACCAAATAGGAGCGGCCCATTGTAACTCATTCCCATTATTTTTCCAGCTACTGCTGATAATGATGTGAAAAATTCTTCTCTGTAGATTAAACCTTTATCTGTTACCATTACTGCATGCGTCTCTTCACCTCTTTCTAATATCAACTCTGTTCCTGCTACTGGCAATTTGTCACTACTTATTCTTTTTCCTTTCTCTAGCCGATCTGCCAGATACTCTAGTCTTTTTGCTCCTTTTCTTGACATTTCTCCATACGCTTCCTCCTGTATTCTATATGCTAGTCTCGGTATCAGATATTTCTTTGAATGTTTAGGTGCCTCTTCCCCATATACCTTCTTCCACATTCTCCTTAGCTCTTCTAACGTTTTTTTCTCTAAATTCATTACTTTCTTTTCTGTTTCTTCCTCCATATTTTCTATCCTCTCATAAATAACTTTTCAATTCTGTCTGTTTCTTTCTTCAATACTTCAGTTACTTCTTTACTGTTTTTCGCATAATCCATCGCTGTCATTCCAAATTTATCTGCTTGCTCTATTTCTCCTCCAGCCTTCACTAGCTCTTTCACTATTTCTTTTTCACCTACCATACATGCAAGGTGCAACGGAGTACATTTACTGCCACACTCTTCAGCATTTACATTCCCTCCTGATTTTATCAATTCCCTCACGACTTCTAAACGTTTCTCCGTTACCGCTAGGTGCAGTGCCGTATATCCTTCTACATCTGCTGCATTCACATTCGCTCCTTTTTCGACTAATAACCTCACTGTTTTTGCGTCTATTGCATAATGCAGAGCTGTTCTTTCCTTCTCGTCTCTTTCATAAATATTTTCATATGGGTTCTCTAATAATTCTTTTGCTGACTTATTAAATTTGCCAAGCTTTAACATAATCCACCTCACCTTTTCTTTAAATTTTAATCCCTCTTTTAAGCATTCCTTTTCGCTACCTCATCTATCATTTCATTCACTTGGCTTATTATCTTGCTTGCTAAATTTTGACATTCCTCCTTTATTAGTGATTTGTCTCTTTTCCTTATTTCTTCGATCTCTATTATTTTTAACTCTGGTAAATAGCTCCCATTCAACATGTCTGCTATTTCTCCCACTAGCCTCTCTATTCCATAGCATGTCAGTTCTCTACTTTTTGTTACTCCTCCTTGTTCTCTCAGAAATTTACTCGCCTTTTCACTCTCTTTGCTATCACATAGACGATACTTTTCACTTTCCCAGATGTAATACATTGGTGTTGCACCGTACTTATTCAGTTGATTAACTTCAGCTCCCGCTTTTACTAGCTCTTTTATTATTTCAACTTTTGCTCCTTTGCACGCAGAGTGGAGTGGCGTACATCCAGTGACATATTGAGTGGCATTTACTTCTGCTCCCGACCTTAGCAGCACTTTTACATTTTCTAAACTCTTTGCGAATACTGCACAGTGTAGAGGTGTATAACCATTTTTATCTCTTGCATTTACCTCTGCTCCTTTTTTTATTAATAATCTCACTGTTTTGTAATCAGAGATTTCCACTGCTTGGTGCAATATCGTCTCTCCTTCTTCATTTCTTTTTTTAATATCGTTACTTGATACTTCTTTAAAAAACTTACTCTTGCTAAAACTCATTTCATACCTCACAAACCTAGCGTCAGATAAATTTCTTATATTTACCTGCTGCTATTCAAGTCATGTCCTTTTTAGCATGAGAAAGCAAGTCCTTTTCTTTTTATTTCATACACTTTTACCTATTATTAATATAATATATGAGGATCTAAATATAAGCGCTTAACTTATTAGAGATATTACTTGACTATTTTTCCAATTTCTGTGCAAATGTCTATGTTCGTGCCACTTCAGTACTCCTGGATAAAATACTAAAATGTGCTTTTCTAATTCGTGTATTGAGTCTTTTTGCTCTAACTCATTTTTATAGTAAACGTTGTGTTCTGCTAAAACATATTTTCTGACCTTCTGATCTGTATAATTTTCTACTTTATAGTTGTGAGTAACGCTAAATCTTTCTAAAATTGGCTTGTGTTTTAAACTCCAATATTGCCCTGAAAGTTTATCGCTTCCCAATACAAATTTATTTCCTCTTTCTTCTATGCTACTAACTGGAAAGCACGTATTTATGTCTCCTAAATCCCAACTGTCTGATAATACTATCTGCGCTTTTGCAAATTTAATCGATGGTAATAAACTCTGTGGTAATGGATATAGTGCTTTTAAGTTGTACCACAAATGATTTCTTTCATAAATACCGTTATAATTCTTTGTGTGAGGCTCGGTTTCTCCAAGGATTGCTACATCTAGGCGATATATATCATTGCTTAAAGCTCGTTCATAATGATCGCGTAGATAGTTTTCTATAATCCTAATAACTGGACCACTAGACCTGAAAAAATTTACTCTTCCAAATGATAACACTGGTCCATCTTTTTCTATTTTTACCCCTGAATAATCAGAAAGAAGATCTCCAAATAAACTCTCATCCAATATAAATCTCTGCGCATTATAATAATCGTTAAAAATCCTCATCAATCTGGATCTTACAGGCAGTGATAGTTTTGCCAGCTCTACTACTGCATCTACGAAGAAGTCATTTGGTACCTCTTTTATCCCTACTTGCAACTCAAAAAAATGTTTACCAGGTGGTTCTTCGATAATTTTAATATCTTCTATATTTGCCCATTTTAGTGCTATTTTTAGTGATGCTGGAGTTCCTCTCAGTCTTTGAAATTTTACTCCTTCTATTACGGCTTTTCTTCTATCTTTTACCCAACGCAGTATCTCTTCTAAACCATATTCCTCAATCAACCACGGCAATGTTTCTTCTTCTAATCTAAATTTAAACCCTCTTATGCAACTTGGATTAACTTTATAGTCGATTGTTTCTACTAGCGCTTTTTCTTGCTTTGTTGCGTTTGGCGGTAATAAACTTTTCATTTGTCTTTTCTTTCAAGTTGCTTTAATTTCCTTTATTTAGGTAGCTGATGAGTAAGCAAGAGATCATTGCAGAACTGATAAAAAATAAAGATGTTCTTAATATCGCAAACACTTTCCATAATATTTGACCATATTATCCATACTTTAAAAAACAAATTACAACTTCTGGAAGAAAATCGATACTTTCGTCTCCCTAACATTGGTCATTTTTATCCAGTAAACCACTTATTGCACGTAATCCTCTCACTTGGTAAAACTTTTATGATTCCACAAAGCAAAAAAATACGTTTTAAATCCTATCTAACTTGACGTAGCCAAGCACTGTACACTCATTCCCCAGAACCACAACATCCTCTCTTGGCTCGATTAATTCTACGTTTTCTACACCATCTACAAATAGATTCGCTATTATCCATGATTTTGTAACATTCCATCCCAACCTTCTACTTGCTTCAAACTTCTCAATAAACTGCTTCTTGATTTCCTCCTTTGATATTATAGGACTTATACTCATTCTGCTGTGAATATCTATTTCCGTAATATTGCAATCAATTACTGTTACTGTATCTGTTAAAACCCTTATATCATCTCTATTAACCTGCTTTTTTACAATTTCTAGTAGCTCTTCTAACGCTATGCCAGTTGTGGATAATTGTGTTGATAAGATTGAAATTTGTACTTTTCCTGGTATAGGTGATTCTACTAATGCATCTTTTACTCTACTATCTGCTGACAGTGCATGATATTTATAATATTCCTTACTTCCTCCTGTTGACCAACCTGCTATTTTTGCTTTTACCCTCTTTCTAAATCTTTCATCCTCTTCTTCTTTTTCTCTCTCTACTCCATAAAATTCAGCCAAATTATCAAGATCTTCTCCCCTTGCAAATTTCAGTAAATTACTCTTTACTGCTTCGTTCATCCTTTGTCTGAGCAAAAGTTCTCGCCAGGCTGCTACCTCCAGAATCTTTATCGCTGGATCGGATTCTACTAATCCTGAAAAGGTTTCATCCCTACGGACCAATTCTTCCTTCATTCTCGAAAAGATTTCCTCAAAGCTCAGTGGTTCAATAATATTTGGCTGCTGCATCTTTATACTACAACCCCATCGAAGCGAATCTTTCTTCCCATTGGCAGATACAATCCTTCTAGATCAAGCGTCACTTTTCCTTCTTTTACTCCTTCAACTTTTACTTTTTCTAACTTAAACCTCTTTTCCCATTTTTCCAAAGCTTCTGCAGTTGCTGAATAGATTTCCAAAGTTAAATCTCTATTTATTGGCTTATCTACTAATTCAAATAATCTTGACCCATAATCTCTCCTCATCACTCTGCTATTAATAGGGGTAGTTAATACACCTACGACAATGTTGCCAACAATTTAAAACTTGAAAAAAGTATTTCCAGAAAACTTTTATGTCCAAAAGTAAGAGCTCCATTTATTTATGACGCTAATGACGAACTAATTATCAGCTTTAATGTAGTGGATTAATAATGAGCATATTATTTAAATGGAATGTTATGAACAGTAAAGAAAGATTTGCCATACGAGTTAGTTATGAACCTGATAGGTTGGCAGAGGTATATTTATTAGACGCCTACACAAAATTAATGCCAGTGCTAAAGTATTCAGTAAATGCAAATAAAAAAGAACTTCAAGGAGGATCAAATGTTAACAGTAAGCTTATATGCAAGAGTTTCTTCAGAAAAACAAGTACAAGAGAATACGATTGCAAGTCAACTTTCAGCTTTAGAAAATAAAATTAAAGCAGATGGGCATGAATTGCTAGATGAACATAAATTCGTTGATAATGGCTATAGTGGATCTAATTTAGTTCGTCCTGCCTTAGAAAAATTACGTAATAAAGTAGCAGAAGGTAAAATTGACATAATCTATATTCATTCTCCTGATCGTTTATCGCGTAAATATGCATATCAGATGGTTTTACTTGAAGAATT
Source organism: Wolbachia endosymbiont of Cylisticus convexus (assembly GCF_003344345.1). The sequence continues at coordinate 7,374 of NZ_QPIP01000104.1, forward strand.
ACAGAAAGCAAAAGTAGAAGTAATTTTTTTAAA
>NZ_QPIP01000105.1 GCF_003344345.1 Wolbachia endosymbiont of Cylisticus convexus
CAAGAGTCTTCCTCTGTCGTTCAATCATTCTCTTTTTCCATTTCGGTAGCTCAGTATTACGTTTACCTAGCAAATCAGCAAGTTTACGTACGTGATGTACTTCAATCTGCTCTTGTGATTTACATAAGTTTGTGCCAATAGTCTTTGCTCTATTTCACTACGCTTATTCCATATTGGTATAAGGTTATCACTTATGCTTACCCATTTATTTCATTTTAGTGATACAGCACCAAAGTGTGTAATTAATGGTATCTTTGATGGTAAACGATCTACTCTGATTTGGATGACTTTTCGTTTTTCACCTTCATCGTTTTCAATCATCGCACCAAATTTTCTATAAATTTTCCTGCAAGTTGTTTTGTATTTAGATGCTAAAGTCTTTACTAATGATACTTCCATCACATACTTCAAATAACTTAGTGTGTGAAGGTTGTAGGCCATTTTGTAATATTGTACAATTCCTCGATATTCAGTTTGATACTGAGCAACAATACTGTAAGCTGTATCAAATATACGTTGAGGTAAATGTATAGGCTTTCCACAACGCATACACTTTTTCTGCTTTATATGATGTGATCCAATACTACCCATCGTTGTGTCCGATGATCATGTTTATCATCTGCATGCAAGACGTGTATTTCATAACCCAAAAAATTGGCTTTGCTATCACATGCGTGTGTAATAAGCGTTTTATCTTCATTAAGCATAAGTTTGAGCTCCTCATTGAGGAATTTAGCAATCTCATTTTTAATTTGTTCAGCTTCATTTTTTGGTCCTGCAAACCCTACCAGAATATCATCAGCATACCTAACATACCAAAGACGTCGATAATTTGGATCGCAAGAATCCTTAGATGGCATACTCTGCACTAATTGACGCAGTTGTTTTGCTTGATCCCAGTTCCCTTGTTTTCTCATCATCGATACTTGCATGGTTAACCTTAAATATTTTGGATTTGTCTTTCTTCGCTTACCTCGGTTATTTGCTGGTATTAGTATATGTTCCACATGTTTATCTAACCGATCGAGTAATATGTTACTCAAAATTGGACCAATAATAGAACCTTGTGGTACCCCACTATGACTCTTATTGTACTTCCAATTTTCCATATATCCTGCTTTTAGCAGTCGATTGATTAGCTGAATAAAACGTTTATCTTGGAAGCTTTCACTCAGTATTTTCAACAACATAGTATGATCAATTGAGTCATAACATGCACTGAGATCTCCCTCTATAAACCATTTTGTACCTCTGCCTTTTTGCATTACTGCTCTTAATGCAGTGTGGCATCCACGCTTTGGTCGAAATCCATGTGAACATTCACTAAATTTAGGCTCATAGTAGGCTTCCAATATTAATCGGATTACTTCTTGAAGTAACTTATTTGACCATGTTGGCAATCCTAACGGCCTGCGTTTACCACTCTTCTTTAAAATATAGATACGTTTTACTGGTGTCCACCGATATTGCTCATAGCGTAAATCCTCTATGATTTTATCGATTTTCTCCAAAGACATACCATCAACTGTTTCAGTTGTCACACCTTCTGTCATAGCACCTTTATTACGACAAAGTTTGCCATACGCTCGAAGGTAAAGATCACGCTGATAAAGTAGGCGATATACGTTTTTAACCGGCAAATTTCTTTGTCCACGTTCACGTATAATGTTAAGTATTGTTTCAGCTTTCCGCATCCTGCGTACCTCCCAATTTCAACATTCGATTATCTGTCACCCTTTGCCCTGTATGTGGCTTTCCCACACTCTCCGGTGATTCGTTACTTTCACGACTACTACGATGACTCCGTAACCATAGAACTCGCGTTCCTTAGGTCATCCCATGTTCCGTCACTAGGAACTGTTCTAGATCAACTTAGGTTTTCTATTCATCTTCTTAAATAAGTTCACTACTTATCGTTCTACAGCCAGAATGTCACACAGATGAAAGTTTAATCTATGCTTACTGTAGACATGGGGTTTTAAATGTGATACCCATGGATGTGAAGTCCCACCCCTGAAGATTGGAATTCAAGCAGTTTAGCTTTAACCATATTGATCAGGTGTTGCAAGCCGTTATCTTACACATCTTCAGATAACTCTCGCTTTACATACATGCTCTTGTCCTCCTTCCCTTTCGGGTTAAAGTTAGTTGTTCACCTCGAGGCCCTTTATTCTGAACCCCGCTTAGCTCCGCTAAGTATTTCTTAATGCGTACCACGGCGCACAATCTCGGTTTATACAGCTTCCATTATTTAGCCATCTATCATATATTTGATGGCCTCGTTTTATTTGTCAGTTCCTCCCATTTCTGGTTGCCCAACTAATAAAATTGAATAACTCAGCCCCTTCGCTCCATTTCCATTACAGAAACTTCTTCGCTACTACGCGCCCCTGTTTTCCGCATCGGTACTTTCATCCTCAGAGATCAGCTCCTTGGACTTTTCCCTTTTTCATCGAAATGACAGGTTCCCGTAGTTCCGCACAATAGCCTAAAACAGCTTCATGCCATCTCTATGCCGGATGCTATCTTGTATCTTGTGAAAAGCATCTAATGTTTTAAGCTTAAGCATTAGATGGAGAAGGGAAGCACTCTGAACGCCACCTTAGATATAAAATCTGCTGGATAGATAAGAGCTCCCTTCTCAAAAGTATAGGCTGGACGGTATCGTAGAAAGACCTAAATGGTTCTCATTCTGTATTCACAAGGTAAGCCTTACTTTTCATTTTAAATGGTAACGTATGGGGTTATATATGATCAACAACTTTCTGGGCATAGATGTATCAAAAGATCGCTTTGATGTTTTTCTCTCGTTCATAAGTAAAAAAGGAAAACGTGAAACTAGAAAAAGGAGTTTTAAAAACGAGGATTCTGGGTTTCAAGGTCTGCTGAGTTTTCTACAAAAGCATAACGTGGAAGAAGTAAAGTCATGCATGTGGTTGTTATAGCGAAGCTTTGGCTGAATTTCTGCACAATGCTGGACATTTTGTTAGTGTTGTAAATCCTTATTGTATTAAATCTTATACAAGGAGTAAGCTCGTAAGACAAAAGAATGATCAGACTGATGCAGAAATTATTGCTGATTATTGTCAAAGACAAGAGCCTACTCGTTGGACACCATCTGCCCCTGAATTGAAAAAACTAAAACATCTCTATCGTTGCTTAGCTGCGTTAAAAGATGAATTGACACTAGTAAATAACCACTTAGAAAAAAAAGAGAGATTGCCTGAAGAAGTTTTAAGTACTTGGGAAGACCTTGCAATGAACACAGAGCAAAAAATAGCAATAATAAAAAACTCCATACGTAAACTATTAGAGCAACACAAGGAATTGTTAAAAAATTTTCAACTTCTATTAACTATTCCAGGTATAGGAGAGGAATCAGCAATAGCTATTTTAGCTGAAGTTCCTGACACAAATGCTTTTAGAGATGCCAGGCAATTGGTAGGATATGCAGGAGTTATACCACGAAATATGACGTCAGGTTCCTCTGTATATGGCAAACCCAGATTAAGTAAATCCGGTTCACAAACATTACGTAAGGCACTGTTCTTTCCTGCCATAGTAGCTAAGAATCACAATCCTATCATTATGAATTTTTGCCAAAGATTAAAGGAAAAGGGTAAGCATAATATGGCCATTGTTAGTGCTGCAATGCGCAAGCTACTCCACATTATTTTCGGTATTCTTAGATCCAAAAGTGCTTTTAATCCTGACCATATAAAAAACTACAGAGCTAGAAGATTGACTGAAGCTTTAGTGATTTAAAATCAAAAAATGATATCCTTCTATCTTATGTAAAGTGGTATCTTATACAAATTTATTGAGTATAGTTGGTTAATGTATATGTTGATAAGTAAATTTCTGCTTGTATATATAAAACTAATTTACTTATCAACAACTATGATCTGTATACCGCTCTACAGAACGTGAATTGGAAGTATTTTTTGATTCTACAATACAGTTATGCAAATTAGACTCAAATTTTTATAACTTTCTCGTTGACTGGCGAGACGGTATCTATCCAGTAAACAAGCTCCCGATAGATTCTTCCCAGGTCAACTCATACCCCCTGGTTTTGACATCTTCAGATCCTTTCGACACTTCCTCAATGGTTCACTTACGTTCATCTCTCTGTTTCACACATGACGCATAATTGCGCCTTTTCCATAACGCTCACTACCCTGGCTCTTTACCAAAGCAGCTTATGGTTGTTTAAAGCCTGCTCTTGTAAACCGGCTTTGAGGGGCCTACCCTCATCTACTGCGTAGCTTTTGTTTCTACGGCACACATGAATCACAAAGGTTGTTGTTATGATAATGCTGTTTCAGAGAGCTTTTTTAGTTCACTCATACTCATTGATACTTTACAACACTCTGCACAACAAGCTAGAACCGCAATATTTGAATATATAGAAATTTTTTATATAAACAGCGTAGACATTCTACATTGCATTCCTGAGAAATTTGATTCATCATTTTCATAATAAAAATGCCTTAACTTCCTCTCTACTTTTTCTGGGTAAGGTCATTTTTACATTATCAATAACTGTGCCTACTACACTCTGTGATTTAGTTCTTTCTTTTTTCTCTGAAGTTTTTAAAGCAGTTTTTTCTTGCTCTGGAGTTTGACTCTGTGTTAAAGCACTTTCCTCGTTCATTAAGCCTGTGGCCCCACTTTGCTTTAGAATATTATTGCTAATTAAGTTTACAATAAAGTGCAGTTCGACATCTTTTTTTATAAAAGGTTCTGTTATTTTTGTCAGTTCATTTATTGCATTTATCTTCTCAACAGGGGACGTATCATCTGCACATATATTTGCTAGCTGATTTAATAACTTATCTTTTTTAAGAGCATTATCACTAAAAATACTGATAATAAACTCTTTTATTTTTTTGATATACTTCAGAAAGAAATTCCTTATTTTACCTAGCAAAGTTTTACTCTCCACTTCTTTCTGTGATTCTTTATACTTATTTAGTAATTTTGCAACTAAATCTATCGTTTTTTGCTTATCTACATTAGCATCTGATATATTTTCCTTTTTTATAATTTCAAAACATTTTGAGAAAAACTCATAATTCTTTTTATATAATGGACGTACATATACTCTTTCTTTTATGCTCTCACTTGCTACAGCAGAAGAAACAGTAAACTTGCTTATCAATTTCGCTAAAAAATTGTATCGAATGTTTTTATGCTTATTGCCTTTTATTTCATTTTTTATACCTCTATCTCTTTCTAGCTCAAACTCCTGCAGCACGTATTTCCAATTATCTAACCTTTTATTGAGCTTTTTTAATTCACGGCTGATTTGTTTGTGTTCAGCTCCAAAAAATCCAGTCAGCTTTTCTGTTTTGCGGCTTGTTGCATTATAATAAAAGCAGCCATAGCGATTTACTTTGGTTACCACTAAGTATGAATTTCTTCCATAAGCTTTATGCACTTCTACAGGATTTAGATGTGGATTATCTTGCCTAAATTGTCCTTTAATTTCCTCAGTCTCCTTCTTGCTTAAATCGTGTATTTCAATTTTTCCATAACAGCTCGATAATTTCATAAAGAATTTTAAAGCATATTCCAAACCAAAATTTAAAGACCTAAAGAACGCTAAATTAACTGCTGCATCACCAAGGCAAATATAATGATCTTCACTCCTCTTTTTAGCATAGCCGCAATTTATTTCTATCTTTTTTACTACTACACTATTTAGGTCTACTTTCCAATCCTTCAGTATAAGAGTTGATATGATAGAAGATATCGGATAAAGTATTTTGTCTGGCACTTGATTAGAAGCTTGAAAAGGATATAAAGGGTTTGTGTTTATATTAGGATAATTTTGATCAAATGTCTTTGCTAGCTCATTACTTATAAAGACCGGAATTGTTACATCAGTCACTTCACTTTCATGTTTACTTGCCACAATATCAGCAAGCTTTATATCTCCAACATTCTTCATTACTTGATGCAAAGCAGTAGGCTTACCATTCTTTGCTTTAAGGTTGATGTACATTGCATGTTGAAGTGGAATAGTAACCATGTTATCTTGATTGCTGCCGAATTTATTAGTCCGAAGCATGCTATTACTTCCTGTACAATCCAGTATTATTGGATTCTCATCCTTATGCTTTTCATCTACTTCCTCAAAGCTTTTTACTTTCTCCATTTTATACTCAACATTGCCAGTTGATAGTGCTTCTTCTTTGAACTTTTTTTCTAGATTTTTTATAACTATCTTATTGCCACTTTTCTTTAAGTCCTTGTTCAGCTCTTCAAAGAATTTACTATCTATCCCCAATCTATCAAAGATTTGCTGAACCTCTTTAAAAAATCCATTATCTATTTTGACGTTAATCTCTCTTGTAAATTCTTCACGTTTTTCATAAACAGTAACTTTTACACCAAGCTATGAAGTTAGCACTGCCATAAACGACCCAACTGGACCAGAACCAACTATAACTACATGACCAACATTAGACATTGCTTTCCCCACTTTTTTAATTGGTACTACTATAGCATAAATGTCAATTTAGTCAATATTGAAAATTTATAAATATGGATCAATCTTCTGAAATTCTTTGTTTTTTCTACGCTAATTTTAATAGCATTTCTACTTCTCTTTCTATACTTCTAAGAAACTTCCCATTAGTTATTCCTGTTGAACTAAGATATAACCGAATTCCTGTGCCTTTTTGATTAAATTTTTTACAACTTTCTCTTTGTAACGTGTTTCATAATAATCTATTCCTCTTTCTACATATTCTTGTCCATACTTCAACATACTATAAAAGATACATGCTATTTTCCTTGCCGTAGCAGTAATCGCTTTTGGTGCACCTAGTCGTTTTTTTAACCTTCTACAATATGCACCTATTCCGCTATTGCTTCTTGATACACAATGAGCAGCCATTCGAAATGCATTCGCGGCACGATTAATGACTTTACGTGTTCTTGTGCTAAACACTTTTTCCCCTGTAATTTTATTAGCAGGGCTTAGCCCCAACCACGAAGTAAAATGCTTTTCTGATCGCCATTTATTATAGTTAATACCAACTTCCGAAATGATAGTTTGTACAGTTAGTATATCCAATCCAGGAATTTTGGTAAAATCTATACCAGTTACTCGATATAATTCTTCATGCAAAGCAAAGTTTGGTTTACTTTTTCTATGCTTATTTTTCTCTTCACCTAACTTTTTACTCTCATCAGACTTTGTCTCAAATGTTTTATAATATTCTTCAATGCTCCTGTCACATTCTGCTACTTTTTCCTGATAAATATTATATAGCTCAAATTCTTGCTTTAATGTAAATAGGTGTTCTTTTCTATAGTTTCCTGCTAATGCTTTTGCAATAACAGATTTATCACTTTTTATTCATCCATCTCTTAGTTCAGCCAATTTTTCAGGATTACTCTCACCATCTATTATTGCTTTAATAATTTGCATTCCAGTTACACCAGTTGTATCGCTTATAACTCTATGTAGTTGAATATTCATTTGTGTTAGCGCTTTTTGCATACGCAAAGTATGTGTAGAAGCATTTTCAATTAAATTTTTACGTTGCCGAACATAACTACGCAATACACACATCTGGCCTAAATGACCCTTGGAGTAACCCGTAACTGTGTAGTTGTTGAATCCATTGACAATCTTGCACATCTGATTTTCTCCCAGGTACATTTTTAACATGTTTTGCGTTTACCAGTTTTACTTCAAATCCGTGTGATTCAAGTACTTGAAACAAAGGAATCCACTGTTGACTCCATGGCTACTGTATTCACTTTACATTTTTTCAACCATTTTGCTATGTTGTAGAGATCTTCCGTAAAGCAGCTAAATTTTTGTATACGTTGTTCATCGCTTCCTTCGGGTACACATACATAATGTACAGCCGAGCCAACATCGATTCCTGCTGCATTAGGATTCGTTATCTCTAATTTACTTTTGACCTTTGCCATTTTTAATCTCCATTATATAATAATCCATA
>NZ_QPIP01000106.1 GCF_003344345.1 Wolbachia endosymbiont of Cylisticus convexus
CACAAGTACTATCCAGTGAAGATTGTTGGAAGAAAGTAGATAATTTACATGGGGTTAAGCTTGATAGATACATGGTAGGTAAAAAGTTGATAATGCCAGGTAGTCCCTTTAGTAATCCTAGTTATGACATTGCCTGTAGGTGCTGTTTAGAGGAAGATATTATTGCTTTATTTGAGGAGAGAAAAAAAAAGGTTATCAGCTCAGGGCAAGAGCAGCCTGCTGGAGTATGATCACTTAGTTAGGTGTTGCGGATTTGATCTTTTAGCACAGTTTTGGTCACATTTTGTTAGCGGCTACATTTCTAAACTAAATTTAAATGGTCGTCATCCGTATAAGTATGGTCTTGACTGTGCTATGAGTTTGAAGCAAGCAGAGGCAGTAGAGTTCTTTTGGAATAAAATAAAATCATTACCTGAAAGTGAGATGAGCGAACAGAAAAAAGATGAAATCTTAATGAAGACAGCAGTGTATGCAGCAGGGAGTCGTTGTAATAGTTATCCTGAAATATTCGAATTTTGTTTCGGTCAGATAAGTCCTGATAAATATCCAGAACTTCTAAAAAGAGACTTGGCTGAAAATCATTATTATGGGAGTTTAAATACGCTACAACGCATGCTATGCTTTGATCAATTTCAAAAATTATTTGATTGCTTAAAGCCAAGTGATATTTCAGAAGATCGTTATAGTATTTGGTTAAACTATGTAGAAAAAGTGGAAGGTTATTCAAAATGTTATGTAGATGCGGGAGTAAAACTTTTTATGCATATGTGGATGAAGGAGGGATTTGATAGTCATCGTGCCTTATTATTAAATGAAGAAATGACAAATAATTCCGTATTTCAAGGAAGGTTATTAGTACCTCTAATTAATAGGGGTTGTATGAAACCAGTGTGGGCAATATTGAATGAAGCTAGTCCTAATCAAATTAAAGAATTTATGGATTCTAGGCATGCAAATCACATTTGTTCTGTGTTAAAGGAAAGAGGAGATAAAGACTCGTTAGATAAATTTTTATCGTATGGTAAGTCCGTAGTTGAAGAGCCGGATAGAGGGGATTTAAGTACTGACTTAACTAAGGTCAAATTAAGTAAAGTACATGATCAATTGGGGTTAGGTGATCATTAATAAGATACAAAGGAGCAAAACTAAGGGAATGCCAAAAAGAGATGGTATAGCATTTTAAACCGGTTAACGCTATGTAAATTGAGGGGAATTATGCAAACGTTCAACTATAAATTTGATAATGAATCTGGCTTAAAGCGTTTTAAACGTGCTGATGATTCAGCTAATGATCTAAGGGAAAGCACTAGCTTTGTTTTCGCAACATCAAGTGGAGATTATAAAAAGTGGTTAACACAAGCAGACATTGCTAATATTGCAAGGACTGCGTATGGGTGGCATGGAGAGGATAATAATGTGGTGTTTGAAGTAATTGGATCAGTAGATCAATTAGGAATACAATTAGAACGACACAAAAATAAATTGATGGAATCTAATAAACAATCGCTAACGTTTGTTATCAATTTAGGAGAAAATCACTGGGTAACGTTAGTTGTGGCTTATCAAAGTCAACAATTTTCTGCTTATTATATTGATTCTCTTGCTAGTGGAATACAGAATAATATTCGTGATAAGTTAAGTGAAAAAATTACAGGAATTAATATTCAATCTTTTAATATTCGACAACAAAATGATGGATATAACTGTGGAATATTTGCCTTGGAGAACGCAAGAATAATTAACAATGCATTACAGAGTGCGCAACAAGGGCAAATTGAACAGAGATTGTCAAATTATGAACCAACTGAAGAACAGTTAAGAAATAAAAGAATAGAGTTTGCAGGAAAGTTAAGGGAAAGAGGCGTGGATATATCGGATTCTAGACCTGTAGATGCTATAAATAGAAAAAACACGAATGAGGTACCACAAGATTTTGAGTTAATACAGCTACTTATTCAAGAAGCAGATTCTGTTAAAGGGGCTGATGCAGGAACTTCAACTCAGCAAAGGAAAAATCTCGAATCTTTTCAAGCAAGGTTTCAGTCATACATTGACCAAATCCCATCCTATTTGCATTCTGTGGGAAAGCCTGGGTTCTTTCCAAACTTTTTCTTGGGAAGCTTTTCTACTTTGCTAGATACAGAGGTTGCAAGAAAATTGGATATTAACAAAATTTATTTTGACTTTGATGGTGAAAAGACTTTGAAGGTAGCTGTCATAAAAAATGGTGAGATAAATAGTCAGGAAGATGTAGTCGATAAAGTAAAATTATTTGTTATCTCAGAAAGCGGTTCTCACACTTACACTCAAGAGTTTGATCAAGGTGAATTAAAGAAAGTATTAGGTGAGCATTACTCTCTTGTTGAGGATAACCCAGGTGAAATCAAAGTTAAACTTGTAGAAATTAATAAAGACAATATCAATGATCAGGGAATATCCGTTACGGTAGAAGATAGAAAAGTAGATACAGATCGTACTTCTGAGCGCCAATTTACAGAAATAAAAAAGGGACTATGGAACAAACCAGAGGATGACATAGCTAAGCTGGCCGATGCTGAAAAGGAAATAGTTGAAAGAAATCTTAAAAAGGTTCTTGAAGAAATTAGTAAAGTACATTCCAAATATGAGGGCTCACTTGAATATGCTAGCAGGGCACGAGAAGCAGCACATCATGGATTTATAGCAGGTGCTTTGAACAACTTCCGTTATAGATATAATCTTAGAGCTTACTTAGAGCAATTTGCAGGAAGGGGTTATGCGGATATTGTCTTGCTACCTCGTGGCCCTGATCGTGCTCTGAATTCTATTCCTATTATCATCGAGTTAAAGGCAGGGAATGGTCCTAATCTTACTCCGGATAAAGCTTTGGAACAAGCAGAAAAATATGCACAAGGTTTCCAACCAAATGTTCAGCGAGTTTTAACTACTGCAAATAACATTTTATGTGTTGGTGTCAATCTTGATCATCCATCCCCTATCTCCAATATTGAAGCAAAAAGTCGTGAAGGAAGAATAGTTCCTTTCTTTCAAGGTATGCTAAAATCCATTGATGATTGGAGTATAAAGGAAATTGACAAAAAAGAATTGAAAAGACAGGTAAAAGATAATTTGGAACGTATTTACCATACCTTTCCTGGTACACCGGAGAAGGGAGATAATCATTATTTTAGTAGATTTTTACTAGGGCAATCACTATTGTTAAATAGAGTTGAAGATTTAGAAACTGGTTTTAAAAAATACATTTTTATCTATGGAGAAAATATACCTACTGAAGTGCATCCTAATCCTCGTGGGCTTGGACGTCCAGCAGCTGAAAGAGCTAGGGAAAGACTATCAACTAACCTTGATGCAAGCCATGCAGCTGTAACAATGGTACTTATTCCAGAGAATACAGAGAAGTTGGTTTATGTAATAAACATTGTTGAAGCTAACAGAAAGGATGTACTGAATAAAGCGCTTCCTCTTAATAGATTAGGTAGAGAGATAGGAGATAGGGAAATAGTTGAATTAAGTCTTAATTTTGATACTAGATACAAGTTAGATTTTAAAAGATATCTTACTATTTGGGCTAAAAAATACAATTCTTTACAAGAGTACAACAACGGAGCTGAGAGACTTCGAGGTACTTTCAAAGAAGTTCCCTATCCTAATGAGCTAAAAGAAACGTTTGATAAAGCACTAGATGCTCAGTCTTCGTCAGTAAACGAATATAACAGATTGTTAGAAAAAATTGGAGAGGGAATATTTCCTTTTAAGACTCTCGTTAATAAAGAAGCTCATTTCCAGGGAATATTGAATGGAGTGTTTAGTTATTATAGTGACTTAAAATTACAGGAATCATCAGAAACTAGAGCATTAGTTTTAACTGAGTTTCAAACTGGTAGAGGGGAACGTATTGACATGCTAGTTCATGGTATTAAGTTTGTGGCTCAAGGTGGAAATGCTGAGGAGTACACTCCAATAGGGTTGGAACTTAAGACATCAAGGCAGGGCAAAGGAGCTCAAGCTTTATTGGGGGAAGCAGATGATCAAGTAGGAGAGTACGAAAAAGGTGTTACTTATAAAACATTAACAGATGGTGATGAGGTGAAATTTATCGGTGTTGTTTTTGATAAAGGATCTAATGATCCACGTAAACTTATTTTAACAAGTAAGGGAGGATTTATTCCTGTTGATATAGTTCATAGTTCTATCTTAGAAATTGATCAGCAACCACCTAGGAAGAAATTTAAACCAAATGATTGTGTAAAGCAAGGTGGTAGAAGTAGAAGAAGTATTAATCCTTGTTTATTTTCAAAAGATGATGTGGAAAAGTTTAGTAAAGGAAAGGTAGATGAAAATAATGTAGATAAGATTATAATTGATAGTGAAAAGTTTTTAACTTACATAAAAAGTAGTCAAGATGAGAAGAAAAATGCTCAGCTAGTAGAGTTTATTGGAAATAAAAATATTGAAGGTGACTATAAATATTTAGCTGACAAAGTGGTTGGAGATCAAGGATATGAACGCTATATTCAGAATGAACGTATCAATGATTTATATAGTGACGTTTTACAGCAAAATAATGGTTTAATAAAAAATCCAAAATTGAAAAGCAGGTTAATGAATGCTGCAGGCAGAATACAATTAATCAGGGGTATTCATGGTGCTGCTGTATCATGCACAGATGGAACAGCATTAGATTGTGGATTAAACGTAGGTGGGATAATATGGTCTTTTGCATCTCAGCCAATTGAATATGGAATGGTTAAAATTACTCCAAAAGTTGTAACATCAGCTGAAAAGATTGTAGGAAGGATTATACCGGGTACTTTAGGTAGGCAGACAAAATTTGCTATTCAAATTGCAGGTGCAAAATTTGGAAGTACAATAGCAAAAGGTGCTGCAGGAGCTGTATCTGGTGTATTTGATATTGTTGATATAGGCAGGTCAGCAAACAATCTTGTAGACTGTAAAAATAGAGAAGGTAGTGATAATCCATGTAAAGAAAAGGAGATAAGGGATAATATAGCATCTATATCCTTTTCTGGTGTGTCATTTATTTCTGGTGTTGCTCTTACAGCCGCTAGTATGCCGGTAGTTGGTATTGCAGTTGGGTTTGGGTTGATGGTAGGTTATGGAATTTATAGTGGTGTTAGCAATATTGTAGAGTACGAGAAAAAGTATAATACAACTCATGGAGAAAACTGGCGTATTTTTTGGCATACATTTGCTCTTNCAACCTATACCAAAGGATGTACAACATCTTGCAGCCAGAAAGGAAATGATTAATAGTCTGGCTAAAGGAGCGTGGCGAGCTTTAAATAGTAATAACTCTGATAGTCTTATTGCCTATGGTATTGGTCTTGGAAAAGTAAATGGTAATACTCTTCGTCCGGACTATGCAACGATTATGATGAATGAAACAAATGCCAATACAGAAAATCTTTCACGTGTTATACCTGATCCAATTCAAAATGCTACAATGATTTGCTTACCACAGATTACCAATCAAGATTATGAAAAGGGTATTAAAAGTTCTGTTCCATCAGCTAAGTACTATTGTGATAATGCAATGGTTATTAGCCATGATAGAAAAGTAAATGTGATGCAAAAGGACAAAACAATTGTTTATGATTTAATCGGTATAGATAGAGGTACCATTGTTGGAAGCAATGAATGGAACAATAATTTTCTAATTAGTTCAGGTGCAGCAGAAATAACTGGTGGTAATAGTAAGGTAGTAAATAGATTTGTTGTACATGATGTTAACTTCTCAGGTAAAATTATTGGTAAAGGGAACTCTACTAATATACTTGATTTGAGCAAATTGGCAGGAGATAAAGTTATAGTGAATGTTAATTATCGTTTTGAACCTAGTGCTTCCGGACAATTAAAAGTAAAAATAAATGATCATTTATTGATTGATGATTATATCGATAGTAATATTTTTAATTATCACTATGTTGGAAGGAAAAACAAAGTGGATAGGGTGCTATGTATTGGTTATTCTGAACACTTTACTGGAACTGATGATCGTGAAGTTATCATAGATAGTGGCGGTGGTTCTAGTAATAGTGAGAAAGACGTAGTTGAAGGTTGCAAAAAAGTAATT
>NZ_QPIP01000107.1 GCF_003344345.1 Wolbachia endosymbiont of Cylisticus convexus
ACTGGATACATATTTCAGAGAATTTCTTATTTGGTGTACTATACATAGCTGCACTTCTGCACTGGGAAATACACTGTTGATGGCTGCAGGAAAGCTTTTTAGCCCATCTACACATGCAATCAGAATATCTTCTACTCCTCTTTCTTTGAGGTTATTTAGCACTTCCAACCAAAAGTTAGCTCCTTCACTTTCAGCCAAATAAAAGCCCAGGACTTCTTTTCTGCCATTTTGGTCTATGCCCAATATATTGTACATACATTTACTTACGCAATGTCCATCCTCCTTGACCTTAAAGAACATCCCATCCATAAATACTATCGGGTATACTGATTGCAGTGGACGACTACGCCATTCATTGATTATAGGCAGTAATTTGTCGGTAATACTTGATATCTCTGCTACCGATATTTTGTGATCATAAATTTCCTCAACGTGTGACGCTATATCTCTATAGCTCATACCACTGGCAAATGTGCTCAAAATCTTCGTTTCAAGCTCTGGATGTAAGCTTGTTTGCCTTTTTTTGACTATTTGCGGCTCAAAACTTCCTTCTCTATCTCTTGGCGTTAACAGCTCAAATGAACCTGCACTTGTACGTAAAGTCTTTCCATTCCTCCCATTTCTGCGATTATTTTCTTCACTTTCAGCTAATAAATGGTTTTCTATTTCACCTTCTAGACTCGCCTCCAGCAGCTTTTTTATAAATGGTGTTAATGCTCCCTCCTTTCCTGTCAACGGTCTTCCTTCTCGTATAGACGACAGGATATTTGTTTCCAACTCTTTATAATCTACCAATCCGTTAGTTCTGTTTACTACTTTTTGACTCATTGTCAAACCTCCATTTTTAAATTGATATAAGTTCAAAAAAGTGTGTCAAACCGAAAAAAAGTAATATTCCCACCAAACCCTAAAGAGGCGCGCCAGCTCTCGACCCTACACCTTCATGCTGTCTTCCATCTCATGGAAAATGTCGACCTCTATGTCATAACAAATTTCGGGACTCAACACCTTCACTTTCGTTGTACCCTGCAATTGTCCATTCCATTAGCTTTACTACGCTCGTTACCTTACGCACCATAATGGTCTGTTCTAGGCTGTTGACTAGACTTTGCCTAGGTTAACCAACTGTTTTCTAAACGCTTTTCTTGGCGCACACATATTCAGGTTCATCCTGATAGGCTGTTCGGATGCTTAAATTCTTGAAATATATCTTGTTTTAGAGAAAGCTTGCTTTGAAGGTGCATGTCAATGGCTCCATAAGTTCACATTCTATTCCCAAACTTTTTTTAACTAACTTTAAAATCATAGAAAATACTGTCGAAAAAGGAAGTTTTCTTGTTCGTGTGAAACTGTTTTTTCCAATATAATGGATTTTCTGAAAAGTTTTCGAGTATATTGCATTTTTTATTTGTAAGATAAGATTTTTTCCTTTTTGCATGTCTCACCTAAAAAAGACACATTTTAAACTTTTTATTGAAATAAAATAGAAACAAAAGTCCTGTCTCTTGTAGTATTTTACTCCTTAATATCTCCCCTTAAGTTGACGCCATTGCCTGAACAGATACAATTTTATGATATTAAACGAACAGGTGGCTTAACTTTTTTGCCAGAAGAAAAAGCGGCAAGGAGCAAACCAAAAGCGATGAGGAAGGATCCAAACCATATTACAGACATTCCAGGTTTATAGTGCACTTTAGCTGCGATTTTGCTCTTACTCTTATCAATCTCACCGATTACAACATAAATATCAGAAAGCAAATTGTGGTAGATACTGCTTTCAACATTTTTCTGACCTTCCGCAAGGTAAAATCTATATTCAGGAGTTACTTCACCTAATATCTTATTATTCAGCAAATTCCTGATATCCATTGTACCTCTCACTGCATGGAAATTTTCCTTTTTTATCAATTCAATATTTCGTAAAGTAATTTTAAATTTATTGACTGTTATGCTATCTCCTATTTTTAAGTAATTTTCTTTTTTCTCCTGCCAACCAACTGAATAAGCTATACCAAGCACTAGAATTGCCACTCCAGCATGAGCAAGCATCATTGCATAGTAGGATTTAGAAACTCTTCTTGCTAATAAAATTGATTCGCTCTTAAATAAACGAATTCTTTTACTGTATGCTTCTAAAACAAAGATTAATAATGCTATGGAGATAGTAATTGATAGCACAATTATTAGCTCCATGTGAAAGATAAACGGCAAAATAGCTGCAGCACTGCAGAATGAAAATCTATATTCACGGAATATTGGCAATAGACTATTTCCCTGCCAACTGCAGTATTGCCCGATCATGGTGAGCACTAGAATAGCCAGTGCAATAGGATTAAATAAAGAATTGTAATATGGTGCTCCAACTGAAATTAATTCACCGGTTAAATACTCAAGCACTGTAGGGTATAAAGTGCCAACGAACACGATGAAAAAGGCAGTGATGAATAATAAATTGTTCATCAGCATCATCGTAAGGCGTGAAAAGAATCTTCTACCCTCTGTCACTTGAGTAGTAGATTTCTTTTCAGATTCCAATGTCGAGCACTGGAAAGATGTGCGATTTTTTCTCGTAAACACTACAAATATTACTAAGCTACTGACTGTAATTACACCAAGTAGAGCTAATATATACAGTCCATACCTTGGGTCATCTGCAAACGTGTGCACCGAGGTGAGTATTCCTGAGCGGACTAGAAATGTTCCAGTCACACTCAATATAAAAGTTGTAAGCGTAAGTAAAATAGCAAAATTCCTTAAAGTATTGAGATTTCGTACAACGAGCAACAAATGTGTCAGCGCCACTGCAATTAGCCACGGCATCAAAGAAACGTTTTCTACTGGATCCCAAAACCAAAATCCACCCCACCCAAGTTCGCGATACGCCCACCAGCTACCTAAGCTGATGCCAAAAGTGAGCAGCGACCAAGAAATAAGTACCCAAGGCCTGACAATTTTAGCCCAAACATTTCCTTCAACTTTTGCAATTAATCCAGCTATAGAGAGCGAAAAAGGAACGCTAAACCCAAGGTACCCCAAATATAATATTGGTGGGTGAATAGCAAGACCTATATCTTGCAATATCGGATTAAAACCCAGTCCATCTGTTTCAATGCCTGGCATTTTAGTGAAGGGGCTGGATTCAAGTAAAGTGAACAATAAAAAACAAAAGCAAATCAAACCTTGGGTGATCAAGGATACTTTCTTCAATTTACTGTCGTTATCAGTAAAAATACCCATCAGAAATAGGTAAAAGGTGAGCACTAAGGTCCAAAGCAACATAGACCCTTCTTTATTTCCCCAAACACCACAAATCTTATAGATCAAAGGTTTTGTTGTGTGTGAATGGTAATATACGTTTTCGAGTGAGAAATCATTTGTAATGTGGCAGTAGATCAAAATAGCCATTGATGTTGATACACAAAAAAATATGGCAGTGGTAGTAAACCGACAAGAACTAAGCGGTAAAAACAAATATGTCAAAGACAATAAGCAGGCTACCAATAGCAATATATTCCCAAATTCAAGCATAAATTATAGTTTTTATATAAACAATATTACCGATGACGAGTTAGAAGTTAAAGTGTTAATTGACGCTTGCTATTGATACTATAGGGAGAGTAGACCGGCGGACCTTTGACCTTACCCAGAAAAAATAGAGAGGAAGTTAAGGCATTTTTATTATGAAAATGATGAATCAAATTTCTCAGGAATGCAATGTAGAATGTCTACGCTGTTTGTTATAAAAAATTTGTATTAAACAAGACTTGATCTGACACTTTAGAAAAGTAAGTTATAAAATAATAAAAGAAAGGAGTGTTAGATATGAGTACAATACAAGCAAAAATACTAAAACCAAAGTTAGGGTTATTAGAGCTAGCAAAACAATTAGGAAATGTATCTCAAGCGTATGGGCTACTCAAGAGATACGTTTTATCGATTCAAGGAATTATATGAAAATGGAGGAGAAGAAGCACTGCATGAGATAAGTAAGAAAAAATCACTTATGGCAAACAGAGTTTCCGAAGACATAGAAAGAGCAGATCGCAACAGAATTTCCAGCATATGGACAATAAAGAGCTGCAAATGAGCTGAGAAAAAGGGATTTCCGAAGGTGGTTGTATGGCTAAGAAACGATATTGAAACGTTCAAAAAAAGACTTAAAGCTCTTGAAGCGAAGGTTGCACAAGATGGCATAATTTTAACTGAAGAGCAACTTGCAGCTTTAGAGAAAGTGAAAGAACAAAGATGGTGAAATTGAAACACTGGTTACTTAGGTTCTCAAGACACTTATTATGTAGAAGGGTATAGGACCAGCAAACTTTTATTGATACCTATTCAAGGGTTGCTATGGCAAAGCTTTATACAGACAAAACTGCAATT
>NZ_QPIP01000108.1 GCF_003344345.1 Wolbachia endosymbiont of Cylisticus convexus
CAGCGAGTATAAGTAAAAATCATCTTTAATATGCTGACCATCTTTATTATATTTGTGTACTTCATAATAAAAGTTATCATCAACAAATTCTGAATCATTATTGAAAAAATCTATAAAATCTGTCATGATGTTAGCCTCTTTTATTAATAAACTACTAATAGTGTAACTAATATTTTTATATAAGTCAATATAAGTTAATTTATTAACTAAAATTTTGAACTAAACTCATAAGTAACTTGTCATTCCTTGCTGGAAAGATTTTCCTGCTTTTAACTATTTGTTAACATGTATCAAGATCTTCGCTATTTTATGTTAATATCCTTACATATTTGAGTATAAGTTTCTGTGAGCATTATTTATAAACGTTACAACACTAATCCATAAAACTTCTCTAATTGCTCACTCCATAGCATCGGTATTTCTCTTTTGAGCTTCCTCCATAACACAAGAAAAACTAACCTCTTTTTCAGCCAATGCCAGGCTAGTTTTTCTTTCAATTCTTAATTTGTTTTCAACTTGAATTATCATTTCCTATTGAAACAATGTTTATGGAATCACTCAAATCATACTACACTACACCAACTTGATCAGATAATAAGCACTTCCTCTTGCATAATTACTGGTGATCCATTTTCCGGCTCTATAAGGCACTTAAGTTTCTCTAATTCTGTATTATATTCAAGGCATCCAAGCTTTGCTGATATCAATTCAGCTTGCTCCATACACATAAGCTCCTGTAGATCTGGCTCCTCTGCCATTTTTGCCTGCTTAAAACAAGATTCTATTTCCTCTCTAAGTAGTTCTTTGCCTTTTAAAAAAGTTATTTTACTCATATAATCCTCTATTTGAAAAAAGCAAGTTATACAATAAAGTAACTAAAATAATCTAAATTCTTGCGTCATACTTACAGCTCTTTTTATTAACACTGCTTTATTTCCTAACCTATTCTTTGCACTTCGAATAAACTACTGTTAAAGGTTTAACCATAAAACTTCTCCAGTTGCTCACTCCATAACATCGGTATTTCTCTTAAATCAGCTAGCCTCAAATTACTTGGTTGTCTCCCATTCACTATGTCTTCCTTAATCTTTGGAGTTAAATAATTCAATCTTAAAATTTGTTGTATTCGTCTTGTACCTATATTAATTTTGGCACTCAGCTCTTTTATATTTGCGTATTTTCCCTTTTCTAGCTGACGTTTCCACAGGTGGGCTCTTACCACTGCTTTCAGTAGCGCATTATTTGTTTTGCCTTCTGGCTCGATTACTGTACATTTGTTTCCTTTCTTTTTTAACCATATCGGTATAAATTCCACCTTATCCTCTGAACTCACTTCTATTCCATTCCCTTTTACCATTACTCCCTTTATTAACTTTTTCACTACTTCTTTCTGTTTTCCGAAACTTAGATTTTTCCACTCTTCTGCTTTTTCTTCCAAATTTTCATATAGGCGCTCAGCTCTTTTCATCACTTCTTTTTCCACTTCTCCCGCTACTATAGTTCTGTTTATTGATTCACAACCTTTTCCCCTTGAATGATTGTTGCATACGTAATATCGATATCTCTTATTCTCTTTTTTTGCATACGTCAGCGTCATATTTACACTACAGCTCTTGCACTTAATTATTCCCTTTAGCAATGCTTCTTCATATTTTGCTTTTCTATATGGCTGATTCCTTATCAATTCCTGTGCTTTTTTCCATTTTTCTTCTTCTATTATTGCTTCATGTTTTCCTTCATACTGTTTGTCATAATGTCTTATCTTTCCCACATATATTGGATTTGTTATTATTCTTCTCACCGTAGCCTTTTTAAAGATATCTGATTTTGTTCTGTAACCTTGGCTATTTAACTCCCTTGCCAATTCTGCCATTGACTTCAGCTCCAAATATCTTTCAAATATATACCTTACCACTTTTGCTTCTTTCTCATTTATTATTAATTCTTTATCCTTTACATCATACCCTAGCGGCAAAGTTCCCCCCATCCATAACCCTTGCTCTTTCGATGTTGCTATTTTATTTTTTACTCTCTCCACTATCATTTCTCTTTCTAGTTGTGCTGCTCCTGATAACACTGTTTGTACGAACTTTCCCATTGGCGTATTATTATCAAATATCTGCGTTACTGCTACAAAATTTACTCTATGCCTTCTAAAAAATGATGTTACTTCGATGCTATCTTTTGTTTCCCTTGATAGTCTGTCTAATGTATATACTACCACACAATCTACTTCTCCTGCCTTTACATCTTCAAATAATTCCTTTATTGCTGGTCTTTCTAAATTTTTCCCTGAAAATCCGCCATCATCGTACCTTTTTGCCAATGCTACCCAACTCTCTCTGCTCTTTATGTATTTTTCACATGCTACTCGCTGCGCATCTAAACTGTTAAACTTTTGTTCTAGACCGTCTTCATTTGACTTTCTCGTATATATTCCACATCTTATCCCTTTACACATTTTCCCTTCCCTTTTGATCACGCAAACCAAATAGAAGCGGCCCATTATAACTCATTCCCATTATTTTTCCGGCTACTGCCGACAATGACGTGAAAAATTCTTCTCGGTAGATTAAACCCTTATCTGTTACCATTACCCCATGCGTCTCTTCACCTCTCTCCAATATCAACTCTGTTCCTGCTACTGGCAATTTGTCACTACTTATTCTCTTTCCCTTCTCTAGCCGATCTGCCAGATACTCTAGTCTTTTTATCCCCTTTCTTGACATTTCTCCATATGCTTTTTCCTGCATTCTATAAGCTAATCTTGGTATCAGATATTTCTTTGAGTATTTAGGCGCTTCTTCTCCATATACCTTCTTCCATATTTTTCTCAGCTCATCCAAAGGTTTTCTCTCTAAATTCATTACTTTCTTTTCTGTTTCTCTTTCCATATTTTCAGCCTCTCATAGAAGGTTCTATTTGTTCAAATAACTTTTCAATTCTGTCTGTTTCTTTCTTCAATATCTTGGTTATCTCTTTGCTATTTTTCGCATAATCCATTGCTATCATTCCAAATTTATCTGCTTGCTCTATTTCAGCACCTGCTTCCACTAGCTCCTCCACTATTTCTTTTTCACCTATCATACATGCAAGGTGTAGAGGTATGCATTTATTTCCATATTCCTCAGCATTTACGTCTGCTCCTGATTTTATCAATTCCCTCACGATTTCTAGACGTTTCTCCGTTACCGCTAGGTGCAGTGCTGTGTATCCTTCTATATCTTTAGCATTCACATTCGCTCCTTTTTCAACTAATAACCTCACTGTTTTTGCGTCTACTGCATAATGTAAAACTGTTCTTCCATTCTCGTCTCTTGCATAAATATTTTCATATGAGTTCTCTAATAATTCTTTTGCTGACTTATTAAATTTGCCAAGCTTTAACATAATCCACCTCACCTTTTCTTTAAATTTTAAGCCTTCCTTCTCACCACCTCATCTATCATTTCACTTACTTGGCTTATTATTTTGCTTGCTAAATTTTCACATTCTTCCTTTATTAGTGATTTGTCTCTCTTCCTTATTTCTCCTATCTCTATTATTTTTAGCTCCGGTAAATAACTCCCATTCAACATGTCTGCTATTTCTCCCACTAACCTCTCTATTCCATAGCACGTCAGTTCTCTACTTTTTGTTACTCCTCCTTGTTCTCTCAGAAATTTGCTCGCCTTTTCACTCTCTTTGCTATCACATAGGCAATACTTTTCACTTTCCCATATGTAATACATTGGTGTTGCACCGTACTTATTCAGTTGATTAACCTCAGCTCCCGCTTTTACTAGCTCTTTTATTATTTCAACTCCTGCTCCTCCTATTTTGCACGCAGAGTGGAGTGGCGTACATCCACTGACATATTGAGTGGCATTTACTTCTGCTCCCGACCTTAGCAGCACTTTTACATTTTCTAAACTCTTTGCGAATACTGCACAGTGTAGAGGTGTATAACCATTTTTATCTCTTGCATTTACCTCTGCTCCTTTTTTTATTAATAATCTCACTGTTTTGTAATCAGAGATTTCTACTGCTTGGTGCAAGATCGTCTCTCCTTCTTCATTTCTTTTATTAATATCGTTACTTGATACTTCTTTAAAAAACTTACTAAAAGATTCTTTGCTAAACTTCATACTTACCTCACAAAACTAGCTTTTCTAGCGTTAGATAAATTTCTTATATTTACCTGCTGCTATTCAAGTCATGTCCTTTTTAGCATGAGAAAGCAAGTCTTTTTCTTTTTATTTCATACATTTTTACCTATTATTAATATAATATATGAGGATCTAAATATAAGTATTTAACTTATTATACATATTGCTTGACTATTTTTCCAACTTCTGTGCAAATGTCGATGTTCGTGCCACTTCAGTACTCCTGGGTAAAATACCAAAATATGCTTTTCTAATTCATGTATTGAGTCTTTTTGCTCTAAATCGTTTTTATAGTAAACATTGTGTTCTGCTAAAACATAGTTTGTAATCTTTTGATCAGTATAATTTTCTACTTTGTAGTTGTGAGTAATACTGAATCTTTCCAAAATTGGCTTGTGTTTTAAATTCCAATATTGCCCTGAAAGTTTATCGCTTCCCAATACAAATTTATTTCCTCTTTCTTCTACGCTACTAACTGGAAAGCACGTATTTATGTCTCCTAAATCCCAACTGTCTGATAATACTATCTGCGCTTTTGCAAATTTAATCGATGGTAATAAACTCTGTGGTAATGGATATAGTGCTTTTAAGTTGTACCACAAATGATCTCTTTCATAGATGCCTTTATAATCCCTTGTGTGAGGCTCGGTTTCTCCAAGGATTGCTACATCTAGGCGATATATATCATTGCTTAAAGCTCGTTCATAATGATCGCGTAGATAGTTTTCTATAATCCTAATAACTGGACCACTAGACCTGAAAAAATTTACTCTTCCAAATGATAACACTGGTCCATCTTTTTCTATTTTTACCCCTGAATAATCAGAAAGAAGATCTCCAAATAAACTCTCATCCAATATAAATCTCTGCGCATTATAATAATCGTTAAAAATCCTCATCAATCTGGATCTTACAGGCAGTGATAGTTTTGCCAGCTCTACTACTGCATCTACGAAGAAGTCATTTGGTACCTCTTTTATCCCTACTTGCAACTC
>NZ_QPIP01000109.1 GCF_003344345.1 Wolbachia endosymbiont of Cylisticus convexus
CCCAACTTTCTCTCCACTTTTTCTGGGTAAGGTCACATAGTTGATTAGCGTTAAAAGGGTAATAATACTCTCAAATTATCACTATTAGAAGTTTTTTAGGTTTTTCTGTAAATTTTACTTGTGCATACTAAATTATATGATATAAAACCAAAAATGTTATTCTTTATGAGGTGTTTTATGAGCAAACAGACTGAAGTTTTTACAGACTAGTTATTTGCTGCTATAGAAGAGCATAATCTTTTGAAAGCTGAAGAATGTATTATAACTGCAGATTATATAGGTGTAAGCAAGGTTTTTAATGGTGAAAAATATGGTATAAAACCTATAAGTTTTGCTGTTAAAGAGAATAGTTTGAAGATATTGAATCTTTTGATTACCAGTGGTGCTAGTGTTAATGCTGCTAATAGTGAAGATTTGAGAACTGCTTTGCACGTTGCCGCTGAATATGGTAGAGAAGAAGCAGGACAATTTCTACTTTCTCATCTTGCTGATGTCAATTTGCAAGACACAATGGGTAAGACACCTTTGCACTTAGCGTCTTTCCATTGTCGAGTAGGGATGGTAAAACTTCTCATCGACAATAATGCTGACCCTAATGTAAGAGATGTAAATGGTGAAACGGCATCTGATGTTGTTGGAGATAATCCAGAACTTATGTGTGAAGACCATATAATACAAAAAATATTATCCATGTTGAAAGGTGATGTTGAGTTTGATTATAAAGCAGTATTGCCCACTAGAAATCTTAAAGCGTTAGAAGCTGACGATACTGCAGACGTGACAGGCAATGTAGTCAAACCTTCTTCCTTTATTGATAATGTGTTTAGTTGGATGGGAGCTTCAACTACTGCTGCACTCAGTAGCTTGTTCCGCAATGTCCCTGTTTTACCTTCTGCTCAGCAATCTATTATCCACTCAGCAAGCAGCCCTAGTAGTTTTTTGAGTAGTGAGAATATTGCTTTTGCTAGTTGTGTTGCTGAAGCTTTAGATAATACTAGGAGTAGGCACTATCAGAATTTAACAAGTAAAGGAGTAGAGGTTATACCAGATATCAATATTGCAGTTAGATTTGCGCTTAAGAAATTTGATTCATTTGTAGAAGGCAAAATAAGAAATTTAGACTCAAAAGAAAAAGATAGAATACATACTGAGCTTGAAGAAGCGTATCCAAAAATAATAACAAGCTTGGAAAGAGGAATTAAATTTAGTGGTAATGTTGGGTTAGATGATGTTTTAGAAGAGTGCAAAAAGTGCTTTTGTACAAATATTCTACCAAAAGTAACAACTCGTCTTTCTGATGTAGGAATAACCGAGTCTGGAAATAACTTCAGTAGGCAGATTTAGCTGCAAGAAATGTGGTATAATGTGCCAGATAGAAGGAAGTTTACAATGTTTTAAAACCTTACTATTACCCACAAATATAAATGGACTTATAAATAAAGTATTAGAATATTAAAGTTTGCAAATATTGAGGGTATAAAAATGGCAAGTGAATGGGCTAAAAATGAATTTGGAGATGCGACACTTGGAGATAAAAGACTAACTGACCGATTGGCGAATATTGCTGATAGTTTAATAAATTTACCTGAAAGCTCAATTAATCAGGCATGTGGAAGTTGGTCAGAAGCAAAATGGGCATATCGTTTTTTTCAAAATGAGAACGTGAAAGAAAGCGATATTCTAGCTTCACATACTACAAAAACTGTTGAAAGAATAAAAGCTCATAAAAAGATTCTTGTAATTCAAGATACAAGAAGAGAAGCGGTAAAAATTATTTTAGATATTAAACAATAAAATTAGTAATTTATAGACTCTTTAAAAAAAATTATCTTATTTTAGATCAAGATTTCTTAAAAAATAAATATAACAAATAAGATATCTACCTTAAATGGTTGCTATATTGGGCGTATTCTCTTAACTTGATGCCTATGCTTCTTTGAACGTTCCCTCTTGTGAAACATTCTTTCTATTAGATTTCTTTCTTTATATAATTCTTTATCGCACTCTTTCGGTGTTTTCCTATTAGAACGTGGTGGAATAACTGATTCAGCATTCACAGCTTCTGCTGCTTTAATCATATAATTTGCATCATATCCTTTATCAGCAATAAGTGCTTCCATTTTCTTGCCTTCTATTAGGTCTAAAGCTTTTACATAATCTGATCTTTGGCCAGCAGTAACAAAAAACCTTAGCCTAGAGCATCACAAACAGCGTGTAATTTGCTTGAAAATCCACCTTTAGATCGCCCCAATTCCTGTTCTTGCACACCATATTTTTTCCTTGCACCAACTGCATGCTGATGCGCTCTAATTATTGTCGAATCTATCATAAGCCACTCTGTGTCTTCATCCACTGCTAGGGTGTTGAAAATCATTTGCCATACACCCGATCTTGCCCATCTTATAAACCTTTTATGTACACTCGACCATTTTCCATATTCTACAGGCAAAGCTCTCCATGGTGCTCCTGTTCTGCCTATCCACATTACTGTTTCTAAGAAACTTCCCATTAGTTATTCCTGTTGAACTAAGATATAACCGAATTCCTGTGCCTTTTTGATTAAATTTTTTACAACTTTCTCTTTGTAACGTGTTTCATAATAATCTATTCCTCTTTCTACATATTCTTGTCCATACTTCAACATACTATAAAAGATACATGCTATTTTCCTTGCAGTAGCAGTAATTGCTTTTGGTGCTCCTAGGTGCTTTTTTAATCTTCTACAATATGCACCCATTCCACTTTTGCTTTTTGATACACAGTGAGCAGCCATTCTGAAAGCATCTGCAGCACGATTCTTAACCTTACGAGTTCTTGTGCTAAACACTTTTTCTCCAGTGATTTTATTACCTGGGCTTAATCCCAACCAGGAAGTAAAATGCTTTTCTGTCCGCCATTTATTAGGGTTTATACCAGTCTCTGAAATTATTGTTTGTATTGTCACTACATCAAGTCCTGGAACTTTTGTAAAATCCATACCTGTTATTCTATGCAGTTCTTCATGGATAGCAAAATCTGGCCTGTGTTTTGTAGATCTGTTCTTTATTTTATTACATAGCTCTTTCTCACCAGACTTTGTATCAAATGTTTTATAATGTTCTTCAATACTTCTATCACATTCTGCTATTTTTTCTTGATAAACATTGTATAGTTCAAATTCCTGTTTGAGTGTAAACAGGTGTTCTTCTCTATAGTCACCTGTTAACGCTTTTGCTATAGTAGCATTATCATTCTTCATATTTGAGCTTCTGAGTTCAGCTAGCTTCTCAGTATCTTTTTCACCTCCTATTATTGCTTTAATAATTTGCATTCCACTAACACCTGTGATATCACTTATAACTTTATGTAACTGGATATTCATTTGTACCAATGCCTTTTGCATACGCAAAACATGTGTAGATGCACTTTCAATTAGACTTCTACGTTGTCTAACATCTTACTATTACCCACAAATATAAAGTTCAGTAGCAAGTCTCCATCCTTCTGCCAAATCAAAGAGACGTCTCCATCCTTTCCAAAGAGTAATGGGGCCTGGTTCTGGATCATTTTTTCTGGCTAAATGACCCCCAAGTTGAGCAATCCATGAAATAGCTTCTTTTATAGTAGGGGCTACATTTGGGCATGATTTTACTTTATGTATTTTTACGTATAAAACTTTCCATTCTTCTTCAGCTAATAAGGTAATACACGGTAATGTTGGATCAGTTCTTGCAATTGTTGTAATAAAGAAAATTCTCCAAGCAATAATATTCATGATTGTTAAATATCGCTTTAACCTTTCTGCTGTTCCAAGCCTACATTCTTCAACTTTGAGGCCAGACTTTAAAATTTTATGTAATATCTCTATTTTCCATCTAAGACAATACCAACTAACCTTTTCAACAGCTTCATCGAAACTATTTACTGGAAGATTTGTTAAAAGCATCCACTCTAGCGGGCTTTCTTCAGAGGAAGAGTCTTTCTCAACAACATAAACTGCGTAAAGTGGTAGGTTAGGTAACTCTTCGGTTTTATGTCTTATGCTGCTTTTGTCCGGATTCATCATAAATTTTCCAAATCTCACCTCCAAACACGCTGTCCTTTTTGGCTTATTATCTCTTGCAGAAATTTCAACTTTTATTATCCCTTGACAAGGAAAGCCTTTAACAACTTCCCATAATCTTTGCTTATCATTAGAAAATCTGGATTGTTTGTTTATGCTTCTATTTTGGTAAGCTCTTACTAAAACTGCTGAGTTAAGATTATGTGCACACTCAAAAAAATCATATATGTCTGCTTCTCTGTCACACACAGTGACAACTTCAGTTTGAGTACTATCTATAAGATTATTTGTTTTTTTTAAGGCTTCTAACCACCTCACACTCTTCTTATCTTCAATACGGATAGCAGTGTTATGCTTTCTTTTTTCTAAATTTTTGATTTCTTCAGAATTAGAAGGTCTCGAATGAATCTTTTGATCTAGTATTCCCAACACTAATCCTCCCGTACTAACAGCAAGAGCTGTATGCATTACCATGCCCTTAGCTTGACCATTACTCATCTTGCTAGAAATAGCCCCCAACCCGCATAAGTGTTGAAAGTGTCATAAGAAGAAGATAAAAGAGCTATTATTAAAGAAAAATGGAGGCAATAATGGATCAAATAGAAAGAATACTAAACTTAACTAAAAGACGAGGATTTGGAAAGACTAGGAAAATCAACAGAGGTAGATAAATGTAATACTAAGTTAGTTGGTAAAATAATATTTAAAGGCTTAATGAAGCTAATATTAATGGGTCAGAAAACAAGCTTAAGAGCACTAGAAATGGTAATAAATAGGTGTGTGATAGATAAAAATGATGATAAAAGTACAGTTACATACAGTGGCTTATCGAAAAGGTTAAAAGTTCTGATTATTTTAAAGGTGTATATATCGATTTAATAAACAAAGTGGAAAAATTATTGCCCAGAAAAACGTCACATAACTTACATAGATTCGATTCAACAATTATAAATTTATCAGGGTACCTTATAAAAGATGGGTTAAAAATAGGTGGTAAAAGCAATGACAGTCAAGTCAAAGTAAGCGTTGGATTAAAAGGCCAATTACCGACGAGTATAAGATTTTGTCAAGGGCAAGAAGAAAGTAGCGAAGATATAGCGCTGGTTAGAGCAATTAATGAAGCTAAAGTTAAAAAAGAGGATATTTTATTGTTTGATAGAAGGATTGCAAAAGTTGCAACTTTCACTGAGTTTGACAAAAAGGAATACAAATTTATCACAAGAACATACTTAAAAAGAAGGTACTGCGTTATAAGAGAGAATGAAATTACGCAAAAACAACAACCAGATGGATCGGAAATTTTGGAAGATAATATAGTGAATCTTTACAGCGGAAGCAGAGCAATAGCAAGTACGACTAATAAAAATTAAAAATAGAACAGAAGATGAAATATGGTTTTTGACCAACTTATTTGAAATACCGGCTTATG
>NZ_QPIP01000110.1 GCF_003344345.1 Wolbachia endosymbiont of Cylisticus convexus
TTCCTTTCAACGATTTTTATCATTATATGATCCCCTTACTCGTTGAAAAAACAATTTTCCTCTTTGGCTTCATACCTGCAACTTTTAACTCAGCCTTAATTCGTTGTCTTAAATTCAATAAATCATTTATATCTACTTCTGCATAACGGACAACATGGTCACCATATGCAATTGATACTACTCTTTCTCCACTTTGTAGCTTCTTTATTGCTTGTTCAACTTGAGACAAATACTCTTCGTTATACATTTTCCAACCACTTACTCTGTCTTACTTTTTTAGGCTTTTTACTTTCCATTTTTCCACTCAAACTATTCCATTTACTCTCTGGCCATCGATCAATCCCAAGTGCAATAGATGCAGCTCTGGCATAAATCCGGCAATCTAGTACCTCATTTCTTTCTCTTACCTTTTGCCACTCTTGTTTGGTGTAGCCTTTTACTACCTTGCTGACTAATTGCTCTGCCGTTAGCTGTTTGAAATATTCAGGTGCATACTCCGGAAAATGACAGTATCCTACTGGAGCTTCTTCACCTTCTTTTAAAATATTAAGCAATTGAAAAAGCTCTGACTTTAATATCGATACTCCTACTGGCCAGAGCTTTATTCCTCTTTTCAGCTTTTGCCCTCCAACTGTTATATCAACTCTACTTGGGCTGCTAAGTGGCACTAGGGCTTTATTTACACCTTTCACTGCCATTACTCTTCCAGATCCTTGATGACTTCTCACCCAGTTGTAAACTTCCTGCGTTGCATACCCTGCATCAACTGCCATCATGCTTATCATATATTCAAGACCATTTTCACCGATAAAATGATGATTAAGTAATTCTGAAAGCTTTCCCCATACTTCCCTACCTCCTGTATCTCCTTCAAATACTTGGTAGTCTATTGACCAATTTTCTCTGCCTTTTCCCCAGGCTACAACTTCTACTTCTAAACGATCTTTTTGAACATCTACTCCTGCTGTGAGAACTACTTCGCCTTTTGGTACTGTGCCTACGGGAAAAAATTCTCTCCTGTTAAATAATTGCTTCCAATCGGTACTTCTCCTTTGTCTACCCAAGTTTCTCCTAAAGTGGTATTTATCCAAACTTTTAGTAATTGTTCACTTTCCTTTGCATGGAGAAAATCCTCTACTGCTTGTTGCCAACTATACCAGCCAACTGGACTATAAAGACTTGAAAGATGAAATCCTTTTTTCTCACCTTTTACTCTATTAGTAGGCCTCCATTCTCCACGCTCAAGCATCTCTGTCTTTTGATGATTTTCTATCTTTTTACCACATTCTATACATATATAGTGTGCTGTATTTGGATTTTTATCTTCCCATTTTATTTGTGACCATTTTAATATTTGGTAATAATTACAATGCGGACATGGTACAAAAAAATATCTCTTATCTGTTGCTTCAAATTCTTTCTCAATTCTGCTTATTCCATGGTGTTGATACTAAAAAAATCTTTCGCCGTGCAAATGTATTAGTTCGAGCAATACTGAGCAGTACTGGATCTCCTTCTCCACCTGAGTCTCCTGGATAGGCGTCTATTTCATCAAGAAAGAGATATTTTACTGGCATAGATCGGAGGCTTACACTGCTGTTTGCTCCGGTTATTACTACTATTCCACCTTGAAATTCCTTACTCTGCACAGTATTGCCTGAGTCTCTTGACCTTGGGTCTTTTACTTTACTTTTTAAACATGGCGTACTCTCTATTAACGGCGCAAATCTTCCCTTTGACCAACGTTTTCCCACTTCAACTGTTGGCTGTACTACTAACATTTGGCCAGGAGTCTGATCTATAATATAACCTATCCAATTATTTCCTGCTTCTGTTCCCCCAATCTGCACTCCTTTCATGAATACTATTTTCTCTGCTGGTGAGGACGGAGAAAGTGAATCCATGATTTCTTTAAGGTATGGCGTTCTCTCTGTTCTCCATTTACCTGGCTCTGATGCTGCAGTTGGGGCTAAAACTCGATACTCATTCGCCCACTCTGATACTTTAAGTTGCGGATCTGGTCTAAACCTTCAGAAAATGATGTTGCGTATATCATTGTCTGCATCTACTCACAATTGCAACATCATTAACAGTAGAACTACACTCCTCCAATTCCATAAACATCTTTTTCTGAAATTCCTTTTCTATATATCTTTTGCTCATCTCACTTACCATTATTGCTACAACAAGCGCAAATATCCCTGTTATTGTTGCAAAAATGATTGCACTGCTTATTGTTGCTGCTGTTAAACCTATATATGCTGCCATTGCTACTGCGCTAACTGTAATACAGATGCAGATAATATTATTATGTTTTTTCATCCTTTTATCTGCTATTTCTCTCTGTGCTATATATTTATTATGAAGGGTTGGAAAATTAACAACGGTATCTCTGCAGAGTAACGCTCCATTTTTTTCATTAAATAAAACTTTTAGTAATTCTAAACTATTTGACTTGATTGCTAAGTGCAAAACAGGTGTATAGTTTGCTCCTTTTTTCAGTAGTAATTTTACTACATGTAAATGTCCTTTTTCTGCAGCAAGGTAAATCGGTGATAGACCTTTATTATTTACAATATCAATATCGATTTCTTCTTTTAAAATTGTATCTACAACTCCTCTTTGTGCAGCTAAATGTAGTAGACTATTCTTTTCAGAACCGTATTTATTACTCATCAAAGCCTTCTTTATCTTAGGTTTAGCGTAATCAAATGGTGTCTTACCGCTATCGTCTTTTACCAGAGGGTCTATATCTTCTCGCGTTAGTAAAACTTCTATTGTTTTAAGTCTTTCAGCGTAATGTAGTGGTGTTCTATTTTCGTAGTCTTGCAAATTGACTTGAGCATTAGGCTCCTTTATTAAGCATTTCAGAATATCAAGACATAAATCTCTTTCATCGTAATTAGTATTACTTACAGCTATATGAACAGGTATTGAGTTTTGTCCCATGCGTGCACTATTTACATCTGCTCCAAGCTTCAGCAGTAACTTTACTATCTCTAACTTTTTATTATTAACTGCATAGTGCATTGGTTCGTGCATCAAAGACATCTATTTCAGCTTTTCCTTCTCTTATCAAAATCTTTACAACTTCTGCATGTCCTATCCCTGCTGCTAGATGTAATGGAGTATGATGCAGAGCATTTCGTACATTAACATCAATACCCTTTCTTATTAAATATCTAACGGCATTAATTTCACCTATCATTGCAGCTAAGTGAAGTAAACTATCTTGTTCTGATCCGTATTTGTTATTAATTAGCGCTTTCAATATTTCTGCTTTTTTCCCTTCTTTGGCGTAATCAAGAACCATCATTATCTTCTACAAAAGGATTAATATTCTTTTTCGTAAGCAGCAGATCCACCATGCTTAAATTCTATAGCACAATGTAGTGGTGTCTTTCCATTTAATCCTCTGACATTAACATCTACTCCCGGTTGATTGATGAGACATTTTATTAACTCTAAACTTAGCCATTTTATATTCAAAATCTTTTTATATTTGAAATTTAGTGTTAGATAATTCTTGTAATGAGTTTGTAATCTCTTCGGTTAGCGCCATATGAATCTTTTCAGTGTCACTCAGTGATGCAAGTAGTGCTGAAACTCTATTCGGAATATTAAGCAAATTATTACGGACAACTCTTGCTACATTAAATGCTTCGCGCTTTACTTCCTCTACTGCTACAAGTTCACCAATCTCAGCTTTTGCCTTTGCCTCAAGCAGTTTACCTCGTTCCATTTCATTTTTTATTCTAGTTTTTAGCAACATCGTGGAAAGGTTACTTGTATTTTCGTTTTCTGGATTTTTCCTCCTCAGTGGCTGACTTGGATCTCTTATTGCCGCTACTGCTTCATTTGCTTGTTCTCTATTGATCAAACCATCCTCCAACTTAACTATTCCTTTTTTACTAAATAACAGACATATTGCTTTGATACTCCTATCTCTCTTGCCCATTCTGTTTGCGTGATTTTCACTTTTTTTTGCCTATTTTTTACGAGTTTTCTTCTTGAGTCTCTGAAAAGGTTTTGCCAGTATCAGCAATTCCCTACCTGTTTATACTTGCCAATATTTTAGAGATATTTTACTAGCATAAAGCGGAGTACTCCGGTTTATAGCTGCTTTCTTTTTATATAGTGAAATTTGTCTATAAAAGTTCTTTCAACTAATACTATAAATTACATCTTTGTAGTTATGAGATTCAACCACTACTTGCTCTAGCGTTAAACTGCTGCATTTAGCATCTTTACTATGGTTTTCTTCAAGCACTTTTGTCCTTGCTTCCTTTATTTCCTCAATGAACTTTCCATTAACTTTTTCTGGTTCAATTCTTTCCTCACAATATACAAGATTTGTGCAATTTGTTTTTCTGTAGTAATGTAGTCCAAGGAATATCACTGATAGTGCAAGTATACTCGAGCCTACAAGTAGTGATAGCCCTACGTTATTAATCAAAGCGTTCTGGTAAAACTTCTGTACACTATTAATACCACCTTCTACATACAGTAATAAAGGCCATACTATATTTGCAGCAACCAAACTGCTTAATACTGACTACTACGACAATGTTGTAAATTTTGACCTTTTTCATTGTTATGTTCTGTAGAATGAGATATATCTTTTACTCGAAACACTATATTTACTTCTTCAATATCAACTTCAATTCGCTTAACTAATATTCTGATAACATTACGTTTAGTTAGCCAATCTAAATCATCAAGCTTTGATTTAATATTGGAAAAAAACTCTTCTAAATTGGTTACAACGAGAGTTAATTCTTGTTGTAGATTTTTTCGATTGAATATTTTTTTCTTTTCCTCTTCAACTATTTTTAAGCTCTGTTTTGCTGCTTTAATTCGTGGTTCAAATTCTTCTTTGCTAATATACCCTTGAGTATAGCTATCAATAAGTCTTGAAATGCCTTGTTTCAGCTTATCATCTTGTTTTTTAAGTGAATCAGTTATTTGATCACATGGTGATTTTTGAAGTTCTGAAAGCCTACGCTGATATTCCTTTAAAATTCTGTTTGGATTTTTTAATAGGCTTTTAACTTCTTCCCACACAGCTGTCTCTAATGTAGAAGCACGAATTGTTTTACTATTACAAATCTTATTACCAGCAAAACGGTAAGCATCTGCGCCAATACAACGATAACATTTTTTTTGAGACTTGCCATATCTTTTAGCATAATAAGAATACTGGCAACGCTTGCATACCAATAAGCCTTGCAATAGATTAGTTGTTCCTATTTGTCTTGCTCTTTGCCTTTTTGCGTTCTCAGCTAATTGCTTTTGAACTATATCAAACAAATCTTCATCAACTATTTTAGGTACTGGAATGTAAATCCAATGTTCCCTTTCAACACGATAGGTAGAACTATTCTTTTTAGGTTGTTCACAGGAATGTTTGTATGGTCTTATTTGCGGCAGCTTTGCACCTACCTTTGTTTTACCAAAAGCTGCTTGTCCTTTATAGACAGGATTTTTTAGTGTACCACAAAGCGTGCCTTTATTCCAGCATTTTCCCTTCGCTGACATGATAGACATGGTATTTAGCTGGCGACATACTTCTCCAGCACTCATTCTTTCTCTGCCTATCCAAGAAAATAGCTTACGAACCACTTCCGCTTCTTCTTCATGAACTTCAAACCGAGCTTGCCCTCCTTCCATCTGTTTATTTATATAACGGTAGCCGTAAGGAGCTCTACACATTACATTTACACTACCTTTTTTAGCTGCATAAATTTTTCCTCGACGACATCTTTCAGTAATCTTTGTGTGTTCATATTCTGCTATCATACCTTGCATTTGTAACAATAAATGAGCTTCTGGACTATCATTAATCTGATTATTTAAAAAAATTACTTCTACTTTTGCTTTCTGTAATTCTTCAAGTAAAACCATCTGATATGCATATTTACGCGATAAACGATCAGGAGAATGAATATAGATTATGTCAATTTTACCTTCTGCTACTTTATTACGTAATTTTTCTAAGGCAGGACGAACTAAATTAGATCCACTATAGCCATTATCAACGAATTTATGTTCATCTAGCAATTCATGCCCATCTGCTTTAATTTTATTTTCTAAAGCTGAAAGTTGACTTGCAATCGTATTCTCTTGTACTTGTTTTTCTGAAGAAACTCTTGCATATAAGCTTACTGTTAACATTTGATCCTCCTTGAAGTTCTTTTTTATTTGCATTTACTGAATACTTTAGCACTGGCATTAATTTTGTGTAGGCGTCTAATAAATATACCTCTGCCAACCTATCAGGTTCATAACTAACTCGTA
This sequence comes from Wolbachia endosymbiont of Cylisticus convexus, assembly GCF_003344345.1. The sequence continues at coordinate 6,298 of NZ_QPIP01000110.1, forward strand.
TGGCAAATCTTTCTTTACTGTTCATAACATTCCATTTAAATAATATGCTCATTATTAATCCACTACATTAAAGCTGATAATTAGTTCGTCATTAGCGTCATAAATAAATGGAGCTCTTACTTTTGGACATAAAAGTTTTCTGGAAATACTTTTTTCAAGTTTTAAATTGTTGGCAACATTGTCGTAGGTG
>NZ_QPIP01000111.1 GCF_003344345.1 Wolbachia endosymbiont of Cylisticus convexus
TTTAAAAAAATTACTTCTACTTTTGCTTTCTGTAATTCTTCAAGTAAAACCATCTGATATGCATATTTACGCGATAAACGATCAGGAGAATGAATATAGATTATGTCAATTTTACCTTCTGCTACTTTATTACGTAATTTTTCTAAGGCAGGACGAACTAAATTAGATCCACTATAGCCATTATCAACGAATTTATGTTCATCTAGCAATTCATGCCCATCTGCTTTAATTTTATTTTCTAAAGCTGAAAGTTGACTTGCAATCGTATTCTCTTGTACTTGTTTTTCTGAAGAAACTCTTGCATATAAGCTTACTGTTAACATTTGATCCTCCTTGAAGTTCTTTTTTATTTGCATTTACTGAATACTTTAGCACTGGCATTAATTTTGTGTAGGCGTCTAATAAATATACCTCTGCCAACCTATCAGGTTCATAACTAACTCGTATGGCAAATCTTTCTTTACTGTTCATAACATTCCATTTAAATAATATGCTCATTATTAATCCACTACATTAAAGCTGATAATTAGTTCGTCATTAGCGTCATAAATAAATGGAGCTCTTACTTTTGGACATAAAAGTTTTCTGGAAATACTTTTTTCAAGTTTTAAATTGTTGGCAACATTGTCGTAGGTGTATTTAAACCAGCGATTGCTCATAGTAAAATAATGATTATTGATGATAACAAAATAATAACTGGCTCTTTTAATTTCACCTATGCAGCTGAATCAAGAAATGCTGAGAATCTACTGATTATAACAGGGGATCCTCAATTAGTTGAGCAATACATCGAAAACTGGAAGGATCGTCAATCTCAATCTGATCCTTATACACCAAAAGTAGAAGAATAATTACTTTAAATCAGCTTTAAGCTCATCCAATTCCTCAGAAAGATTTTTTACCCTTTCCTCAAGTACTAATACTTTTTCCATTAAACCATATTCAATAAGTTTATCGTGAAATTGTACCCTTGAGTCTAGCTTGGATAACCACCATATCAATGCTACGGTTTGGATTAATATGGTAATAATTACTGTAATTGGGATTTTTTTTAGCATATTTTTTACTGATTATAAAGTAATTGCAAATTACTGATAAAAGAAGAAATATGTTCAGTTTCTATATTTTGCTGTGGTAGTCACTATTTGAATTCGTATTGCTCTTCTGCAGATCCTTATGACTCCAATATATCTTTGATCTTATTTGCTATTTTTGAGCGAGCCTTCTGCATTGGAAAGTAGTTTTATTACTTCTCTGTATTGCTTGTTTTTATCTTTATTACGTTCTTCTGATATTACAGCCATGCTTCTAGGTGTTCTTCCATCTTTAGCTACAGCACTAGGATCTGCTCCTTTGTCTAATAAAAATTTAACAATTTCCAAACGTCCTTGATCTGCAGCATAATGCAGCGGTGTCCATCCCTCATACCCCCCAGAAGCGCCTATATCAGCTCCTTTTTGCACTAGAAAATCCACAACTTCTAAACAACCTGCCTCTGAAGCATAATGTAATGCTGTTAATTTAGGAACCTGCACATTAACATCTAATAGATTTTCTACCAAAAGTTTTACAACCTCTAAGTTACAATTTTCAGAAGCAATTTGTAGTACTGTTTTATAATTACTCACAGCTTTACTCTTTGTATAGCAACATGTAACAACAACACATATAATTGTTATCATAAGCCATAGAAAATTTATCTTATTCTTTATGTTCTTACTTATTTTGTTCATGTCTAACATTTTTTTAGAATTAAATAATCATTTGCTTAAGTTTCATTTAAATAGCTTTGCTCACTTTTGCCTCTACTATAGTTTGATATCCTCTATTATTCAGAATATGTTCTGCCCTGCTGATTACCCATTCGCCTTCAATTTCCTGACAAAATCCTGAAAGGCTGATCTTAGCTTCTGCAAATAATTCTGGATTACCAGGAACAGTTACATTTAAACTTGATGTACTACGTTTTAGTTGTTTTAACTTGGCTGCTGCTGCACTAATTGCTGATCCTGCGGTAGAGTAAAGCGTTTGCAGGGTATAACTTGGGCCCTCATTTCCCACTTTCTCTTCTATAGTTTCTCCCTTTTCATAACTATGCCATTTTGCAATAACAGATCCATATTTGTTACGCACATTAAAATTTACCTCCCAATTTATAATATCTTTAGGTGTCAATACTGTTGTACCTAACATCTTTCCAGTCGCTGATCTTGCTTCTCCCTTCGGAATAAAAATTATATATCCTCCTGCTGGTTTTACTAGTGCATCATATTTTTTGCCTAATCCTTCCAAAAAACTCATGTCGCTTTCATCTGCTTGAATGGTATGTGGTATAAATATATTTTCAAATCTTTCAGCAACTTTACCTTCATACCCATGTTCTTGTGCTATTTCTTTAATCAAATCTCCCAAGGTAATGTCTTTCCATTCCTTTGATTTTCTTTCCTTTAATGATCCTCTTAAACTTGCAGCGTCACATTTTATTCTTAAAGTTTGTGGTGGACTTTGTATTGTAATTTGATTTGCCTTATATACCCCCATAGGTAATAAACCTGTTTCTTTATATCCTAGAAAAACCTGTAATTTACCCTTAAGTTCTAAAGCGCTAGAGCTATAATTAATACATATCTCAGCTTCGTCACTTGTAGTACCTGATCCATCAGTGACACGTAGTGATATTAAACTCTTTTTTAAAACCTCTGTTACTGGGTTATTTTTTGCTACTATATCAAAATCTGGTGTCATTCATCTAAAATATTTATAACAGATTCTTTCAATATTCTCTGAATTTTAGGAAGCTTAATTTTTAATCCAGCGGGCAAAAAGCTTCCGTATTTTGCAAGGCCTGGATTTTCAAGCAATATTTCCTCCACTGCTCCACTACTGTATCCATAATGTTTCCAGCAAATCAAATCTAACATTTCGTTTTCTTTGGTGTAATAATAAATCATTTATTGTAACTTTTTAACTTCAAAATAAACTCAATTTTTCTTGGTTTTCCATCAGGAAAAAATAATATCTGTTTTTCTTCTACATTAGTAATGACAAAATTTCCAAGCACATTTCCTGAATTATCAACTAGAACTTGAGTATCACGTATATTTTTTAGCTGTTCTAAGCCATTACTCTGATAACGTGGATAAATCACTCCTGTCAGATCAATACATTCAATTCCTGAGCCAATGTTTTGTAGCAACGTTTTTTCAATACATTCAATTGTATACCACCTTTTTTCTTTACTGTATCTTAGGCTTATTGGTTCAAGCTTACATTTTCCAAGCAACATCAATGTAACTCTTCAACTATATCAAAAAGTGCCCCACGTGCTTGTTCTCTAAATCGTTCTATTACTGCATCAGCAACACTGCGCACATCTTCAGATTTAATGTTGATATTAAACGTTTGATAGAATGCTTGGTTATGTACTTTCGATTCGCTATTTTCACATCTACTTTTCTTGAATGCTTTCTTAACTTCTTCTTGTTCTATAGCTCTTTTTTCTTCTATAACACCTTTAACTTTAAAACTCTCAAAATTGCCTTTACTATTTTCTGAAAATTGTTTAATAGCACTATTACTTGTCAATGGGTTTCCGTTACTGAAAATGCTATTTTTAGAAAGCTTATTAACAAAATTTCCATTATTTTCAAATTTTCTAATCGGGCTATTCTCAGCAAATATGCTACTAACTGTATTTCCCATCCATGAAAAAGCTTTTCCTATAGGTTCAATGAGTGATTTCCAAAAGCTAGAGAAAAAGTCTTTCACTTTTTGCCAGTTAGTTAGAACATAAACTGCACCAGCAACAAGACTCGCTATTAAAAGTCCAATTGGGTTAGTCATTACAGCGAGTGTTATTGCTCTTAGCCCTGTTATTACTGCAGGAAAAACTATACTTGATAAAGATGAAAATGTTGTCAGTATTGTTGCTTTAAGACCAAAAATTGTACTTCCTAATAAAGTAATTCCATAGCCTAATCCCACTACTAAGACTTTCAAACTTATCAAAGCTGCTAAAGTACTCATGATTGCCGTAGTTAAAGTTGGATATTTTTCTGCAAAAGAAGCTATACGCTCTGTTATTGCTTTCAAACTTCCAGCTACATAATTTAAAGTAGGCAACATTACTGACCCTAGATTCAT
>NZ_QPIP01000112.1 GCF_003344345.1 Wolbachia endosymbiont of Cylisticus convexus
TTTCTTCGGTTATTTTCCTCGCTTTCAACAGACAAGTGGCTTTCTATTTCACCTTCCAGACTTGCCTCTAGCAGCCTTTTTATAAATGGTGTTAATGCTCCATCTCTTCCTGTTAGCGGCTTACCTTCTCTGATAGATGATAAAATATTTGTTTCTAGTTCTTTATAGTCCACCAAACCTGTAGTTCTGTTTGCTATTTTTTGACTCATGTCAAACCTCCATTTTTTATATCAATTTATTACTTTTTTTTTGGTTTGTTCAAAAAAGTGTGTCGTTCCCTATATAGAAATTTTTTATAATAAACAGCGTAGACATTTTACATTGCATTCCTGAACTTTTTATTTTCATAGCAAAAACTTCTTTACTTCCTCTCTACTTTTTCTGGGTAAGGTCAGGCTTTAATTGCCGGAGCTGCTTGCCGTTGGAGCTGCTGCTGTTATGTATTATACTCAATGCAGACAACAAGATACTCAAATTGCTAATGCTCGAACAAATCAGGTAATTCTAATAACTTAACTTTAGTTGAGTAAGACCAAGCTAAAAATCAATAGCATAACCATTATCTGAGAAAAAAGTTCAGAAAGATGTGTCCAATTAGCTAGTCAAGCAGAAGAGATAAAATGTAAAAATAGAGCTATTTCTACTGAGGTTGATTCTATTGAGTTAAGCAAGCTAACTAAAGCAACACTAGTTCAGCCTGGTTTACTAAGGGTTTTTTAAGTATCAACCCTTAAAAAAATCGGCGTAGGTTTAGGCAGTGTAGTGCCTAAGCTTACGCACGCGTTGCACAGAGATTTTAAATCGCGTTGTTCTTTTGGAACTTTCAATTGGTCAAGTATCGTCTCTGCTGATCTTGGAATAATTGGCTGTAATAAAATACCAATTATTCTTATATATTCCAGTAATTTGTAGATTACTAAATTCATGTGCTCTCTATCGGTTTTACTTAACGTCCAAGGTGCACTTTTGTCTATGTAAGCATTGGCTTTGGAAGAAATATTAATAATCAGAAGTATAATCTGGTTAAATTCATACTTTGATAGATGATCCATTACTTGATCGAGTATGGCCTTGCAATTTGGTAAACTCTCATCATCTTTAAGCAAATTGCGATCAACTGCTGGTACAACTCCAGAGCATTGCTTGTGCAGAAATGAAATTGTTCTTTGCACTAAATTGCCTATATTGTTTGCCAGCTCTGAGTTTATGCGACTGATCATGTTCTTCTTACTGAAATTACCATCTTGACCAAAACTTGCTTCCCGAAGGAGAAAATAGCGTAGTTGATCAACACCAAACTCTTCTGCCAGACCAATTGGATCTATAACGTTACCAAGGGATTTGGATATTTTTTCTCCCTCATTTAGCCACCAACCATGAACTGCAATTTGCTTTGGCAGTGATAAATCTGCTGCAAGAAGAATCGCTGGCCAGTATACAGCGTGAAAACGCAATATGTCTTTACCTATTATATGAACGTTGAAAGAGTTTGCCCAAAACTTCTTATATTCCTCATCTTCTATATTAGGAAAGCCTATTGAAGTGAGATAGTTAGTGAGCGCATCTATCCAAACATAAATTACGTGCTTGTCATTTCCTGGTACTTTTATTCCCCAATTGAAACTAGTACGAGAAATCGAAAGGTCAGTAAGTCCTGATTTTACAAACGATATCACTTCGTTTTTTCTGCTCTCAGGAAAGATGAAATTCGGCTGATTTTCGTATAACTCTAGCAATTTTTTTTTGCCAATTTGACAAGCGAAAAAAATAGCTCTCTTCTTTTATCCACTGAACTTCAGCGCCTGTTGGTGCTCTACCATCTATCAACTCTGACTCCTGATAAAAAGCTTCGTCACGAACTGAATACCAACCTGAGTAAGAATCTAGATATATTTGTCCTCTCTCTTCAAGCCTATTCCATAGAACTATAACTGCTTGTTCATGACGTTCTTCTGTGGTGCAAATAAAATCATCATAATCAAAGTTCATTAGCTCAGCTAATTTTTTGAACGTAACACTTATTTCATCTGTAAATTCTTTTGGCTCTATTCCCTTTGCTTTAGCTGCTTTTTCAATTTTTTGTCCATGTTCATCTGTACCAGTAGTAAATTTGATGTTCTTTCCAGCTAGTTTTATAAATCTAGCTGCAACATCACAGATAAGGGAAGTATATGCGTGGCCGATATGTGGCTTGTCGTTTACGTAATATATTGGCGTAGTGATGTAAAAGCTCTCAAATTGCTTCATTTCATAGTGCTTAAAACTTAATCATATCTGCACTAGTAATAAAAATCAATATAACACAAACGATCTGAAAAGCCATTATACCGCTGCGCGTTGCAGCGGTATCCTGTAAGTAATTTACGCTTTAGAGTAAGCCAGTTTGCTGTCCATAACCTCCAACATAAGAATTACTAAATGCACTTGGAGGAGGAGCAGTTGGAGAATGAGGATCTTGATAAGAGTAAGCAGGTGGTGGTTCACGATTAGAAGAATCTCCAGAGCTATGCCCAGATCCTCGTTTATGATAATCATCTACCGCTTCTTTAGCTTTCTCAATATTTTCCGACTCTTTCTCATGCTTCATATGAAAAGCCAAACCACCAGCAAAACACACAAGAGAATTAATACCAAGAATGACTAAACCCCATGCTGGCAATACTGGATTAACAGCGCAACATACCAAAGCTACCAAAGAAATTGCACTGACTGCAAATTCTATACTCCTGAATATTTTAAGTTGACTATCTAGATAATCTATTTTTTCTGACTTTCTAGCCTTTTTTTCACTGTTGTTGTACCAAAAACACATACCGACATGGAAAGCAATACATACAACTACAGCTGCTATACCTAAAGCCAATAACTTTCCATTGTCTTCTGAGTCTTTTCTACTTAGCTGGCCACCACTAATGAAACCAGGGTTATTTATAACTGTAGTATTACCACTAAACAGGCTACTCAGTAGTAAACAATCCCAAAAACTTAAACCTCTATCATCGTGTACATG
>NZ_QPIP01000113.1 GCF_003344345.1 Wolbachia endosymbiont of Cylisticus convexus
ACTGGATACATATTTCAGAGAATTTCTTATTTGGTGTACTATACATAGCTGCACTTCTGCACTGGGAAATACACTGTTGATGGCTGCAGGAAAGCTTTTTAGCCCATCTACACATGCAATCAGAATATCTTCTACTCCTCTTTCTTTGAGGTTATTTAGCACTTCCAACCAAAAGTTAGCTCCTTCACTTTCAGCCAAATAAAAGCCCAGGACTTCTTTTCTGCCATTTTGGTCTATGCCCAATATATTGTACATACATTTACTTACGCAATGTCCATCCTCCTTGACCTTAAAGAACATCCCATCCATAAATACTATCGGGTATACTGATTGCAGTGGACGACTACGCCATTCATTGATTATAGGCAGTAATTTGTCGGTAATACTTGATATCTCTGCTACCGATATTTTGTGATCATAAATTTCCTCAACGTGTGACGCTATATCTCTATAGCTCATACCACTGGCAAATGTGCTCAAAATCTTCGTTTCAAGCTCTGGATGTAAGCTTGTTTGCCTTTTTTTGACTATTTGCGGCTCAAAACTTCCTTCTCTATCTCTTGGCGTTAACAGCTCAAATGAACCTGCACTTGTACGTAAAGTCTTTCCATTCCTCCCATTTCTGCGATTATTTTCTTCACTTTCAGCTAATAAATGGTTTTCTATTTCACCTTCTAGACTCGCCTCCAGCAGCTTTTTTATAAATGGTGTTAATGCTCCCTCCTTTCCTGTCAACGGTCTTCCTTCTCGTATAGACGACAGGATATTTGTTTCCAACTCTTTATAATCTACCAATCCGTTAGTTCTGTTTACTACTTTTTGACTCATTGTCAAACCTCCATTTTTAAATTGATATAAGTTCAAAAAAGTGTGTCAAACCGAAAAAAAGTAATATTCCCTAAAATAACTCATGTGTAAAATATTTTTCAAATATCCTTTCAACTTCATAATTAACAAGATTTTCTATTATCCTTGAAGCCTCAGGTTCAAGTGGTAGTTTAACCTCCTGTATCGGTAGTGCTGTTCTTCCTACACGTTTAAAAATACCACGATAGCCTCTTGGCATCGTTGCCATAAATGCGTCATTAGATGCTGTTCTTATTTTTGCTTGTTTTATATTTATATCATATAGATACGCTCTAATTAAAACTTTCAAAGCGCTTTTCCTTGCCTTGATAATTCTTAGTCTTTTTCTAATTACTTTTAGCCTAATTTGTTTTTCTTCACTGATTTCTCGGATAGCCTGAGATTTTAACCATAATGCCGTTTTGTTCAGCGCTCTTACTGCTGCCAGTTCTACTTTAGCTTTATTGGTATCAATATTTTGAATAACCTTATCACTAATTTCAATACTAAACATCTTTCTCTCCAAGTACTGTACATTTTATATTCCATACTATTCCTGAGTTATCTCGAAGTGGTGGAGAATATACTTTATATTTACGACCATCAATAACAAAAATATCTCCTACCACTGGCCTCAGTACATCAAAAACGCTTACCTCAAGAAAAAGCATCTCTCCCACAAATTGTCCTTCACCAATCTCGTATAATTTATCTGGCTGTTGCTTTAGTACTTGTACCATATATGACTTATCCTTTGACTCATATAAAGCTAGCTTTCCTAAATGGGCAAAACAATCTTTCAATAATCTCTTAATATTCTCTTGCATTTCTCCATTTGATGCATTAAGGTTTATAAGTATGCTAAGAAGGGACATACTGGTAGAATAGTTTCATACTTTATAGTTGTTCTACCAGTGTTGTTATGCTGCAACGACTTTGACTAATACCCCAGGTCTATGGCACATTGGCAGAGGATTTGACTGAGTATGTAAATCGGTCCCTCTATCAAACCTCCTTGGCTCTTGTTTTGCATAGAGTGGCTGTCCAAGAGTATTTACTGTCTCATTAAAATCTGCTGGTGCAAAATATGTTGTAAATGTGCTTGCTGTTCCTACTGGAAAACAGTGCCCCGTATCTCTTTCTATAAATCTTCTCACGGTTCTTTCAGGGTCAGTTGCTTGCCCTCTATATTCCTCAAACGTTATACCACAGAACGTAAATCCTGATCTCATATCGTTCCTTAGCGCTGCTCCTTCTTGCCATCTTTCATATGCTTCTTTTACTTTAGCATGAGAAGTTAGTGCATCAAAAAACTCAGGGCTTACCAAGGCATGAACTCCCGTCATATATTCACCACTTAAGTTGTCTTCAATATGCCTCAATACTTCCAGACACTTACGTTTTACATCTGTTGTTGCTGTTCCCAGTGCAAAATTTACTACTTTTGGCGTGATTTCAAATTCATTATACAGATTTAATAATTCTGACCCATCAGCATCAAGAATAATTCCCTTGAGTGCTCCCATTCGCAAATGCTCTAATGTTATTGCGTGTTTGTTTCTCATTAGCTGCAAATGATCTGTTATTACATCTGCCAGCGCTTTCAGTTCACTCTCTGATCCAAATGCCCTTATTCCTTGTACTTCTTCTGGCAGCACTACATCATCATGAGGAATATGCGGAATCGTAAACGTTCTTACTTTTCTTTTGCCACGTTTTCCTACTGTTGCTGGTGCTCCGGGTAATTGTGTTGGCAATAGGCTTAAAACTCCATTATGTTCTTCTATGGTGATATGTCTAAATCTTACTGACCTACTTAGAAATAAATTTAAATTTTCAACCCGTCCATAATTTATCGGCAATATATTCATCGCATTTGTTAGTGCCGTCATGCTAAATGCTGTATTTGTAAATGGATTTTGTTTGGTAGAAGTCATAGTTTTAAATCCTCCTGATTAAGTTTTATCGCTATGACTCCCCCACCAGAACCGTGTTCCCGCACACGGCTCCACAATGTAGTATTCACAGCATTTCCTATTTTATATATAACGAGTAGCATATTCTTGGTTTTGGTAATGGATTAACTTGTAGATAGTGTGTAAATTGCTTTGAATTCATACTCTTCTTCTGACTACGTCGGTTTATCCATTTATACGCTAGCTTGATTACCCGCCAGAAGAATTTATTTATCCAACGGTAATTTCCGCTAACTCCGAAGTAATTATAGTGTCCTGTCAGTTTTGCTTTAAGTACTGACCACCAGTCTCTAAGGTGAACCTTATTTCGGATCTTTTTCACCCATTGCTTGGTTTCTTTAAGTTTTCTAGATAGACTTTCTTTTGAGGTTTTATGACCTATCATTACTCTACCTTTACGACTTCTTGTACCATAATGGGTGAATCCTAGAAAGTTGAAACTTTCCGTTTTTCGTTTCTCCCTTGTTGCCACTCCTTTTTGCCAAACTTTACTATTCTTGTTTTGTCTTCAGATATTTCCAGTCCAAATTTTCCTAGCCTTTGTTTCAGTGACTCTAAAAGTTCTTTAGCATCTTCTTCTTTTTCGCAGCAAAACAGGTGATCATCTGCATACCTAACTAGCTCCATATAACCTTTAGATCTTGGCTGGAATTTCTTTTCAAACCACAAATCCAACACATAATGCAAGTATATATTAGCTAGTATAGGACTTATTATTCCACCCTGAGGTGTGCCTAGTTCAGTTGCTTCATAATGTCCTGCTTCGACTACTCCTGCCTTAAGGAATCTCTTTACCAACCACAATAAGTTTGGGTCTGTTATCCGTTCTCTCAAGCATCTCATTAGCCATTTGTGCTGGACATTATCAAAGAATTTCTTGATATCAACTTCTACTACATAGTTAGTTGGTCTGTACATAACTGCTTTATTTAGTGCATTTACCGCTTGATGACAGCTTCTACCAGGACGAAAACCATATGAGTTATCCAGAAAGTTAGCTTCATAAATATTTTCTAATATCTTCTTCAGCATTATCTGGACTAACTTATCTTCTGTTGATGGTACCCCAAGTCCGCGTTTTTCTTTGCTTACAGCTTTTGGTATATATACTCTTTTCACTGGTTGCGGTTGATATTGCTTTCTCTTCATACTATCCACCAGAGTGCTAAGCTTCTCTTCAAGATTTTCTCCATAAGCTTCTACTGTCACCTGGTCTATACCACATGCCTTTTTAGCTCTTTATAACATTCAGCAAGATTCTCTGCGTTTATCAGATGAATTAACGATGTAAATTTCAATCGTTTATCTTGCCTGGCTCTTACTGTTATCTGATTTAGTTTTCTTTGCACGTTATTCCAACCTCCGTTGTATTGGCATAGCAATCCCTAAACCAGTCACTATATTGCTCCCTTGTATGTGGCTTTCCCACACTCTGAGTACTATCAGTCAGTCCGACTTCCTTTGCATCTTCCGTTAGTCCTCGCCTTTGTTGACTTGTTCCAACGTACCTTAATAGGAATACAAAGGATCTCTCCCAAGTTTACGTAAACTCCATCTCAACACGTGATACGGCCTCAGATCCCGATAGAGTGAGTGATAACTTGCCTTATCGTTACCCTTCTTGCTGTCTTCCACTATATGCAACGTGTCGACCTCTATGACATCGAGAATTTCGGGACTCAATACCTTCACTTTCGTTGTACCCTGTGTTGTCCGTTCCACTAGCTTTACTACGCTCGTTACCTTACGCAGCATAGTGGTTTGTTCCAAGCTGCTGGCTAGGCTTTGCCTGGATTGGATTTTCACCAACTGGACTTTACGCACTTTGCTTGGCGCACTCATCTTTTCCCCCCTTATAGTTAGAAATCTCGTTTTAGGTATGTTTTAAGGTGAGAAAACTCTTTGCGTAATTTGTTGATTGTGTCGTAGAGAGTTGATTTTGGTATACCAGTCCTTCTGGAAATTTCACAAATGCTGTGATCTTCTGCTAATAGTTTACATATTTTTCTTAACTCTCTAGGTAACTTTGCAATTGCTTCATTTACGTCAATGCGTACTGCGGAGCTATATTCAAGACTTTCATCGCTCTCTTCGTATAAAGCTTCATCAACAAAATTAATGGTACGTTTTTTACATAGTTCTTTTTCTTTTAAATTGAGAGCGCGGCATTTAACGTACTGTTTTATAAAATGCCCTTCAAGTTCATTAAGGCCAGGCAAGCAATCAAGTAAAAGATCTTGCTCAACATCTTCAATGTCTTTATAAGCAAAAGCTTTTCCTCTCTTCAGAAGTTTAGCATAGTGTCGTATGTGTTTAACAACTTTTGGGTTAATACCAGTATAGGAATTTTTAGAATGTTTGGTAGAAGTCATAGTTTTAAATCCTCCTGATTAAGTTTTATCGCTATGACTCCCCCACCAGAACCGTGCTTGCAGCTTTCCCGCACACGGCTCCACAATGTAGTATTCACAGCATTTCCTATTTTGTATATAATGAGTAGCATATTCTTGGTTTTGGTAATGGATTAACTTGTAGATAGTGTATAAATTGCTTTGAATTCATACTCTTCTTCTGACTACGTCGGTTTATCCATTTATACGCTAGCTTGATTACCCGCCAGAAGAATTTATTTATCCAACGGTAATTTCCGCTAACTCCGAAGTAGTTATAGTGCCCTGTTAGTTTTGCTTTAAGTACTGGCCACCAGTCTCTAAGGTGAACCTTGTTTCGGATCTTTTTCATCCATTCTTTGGTTTCTTTAAGTTTTCTAGATAGACTTACTTTCGAGGTTTTATGACCTATCATTACTCTACCTTTACGACTTCTTGTACCATAATGGATGAATCCTAGAAAGTTGAAACTTTCCGTTTTTCGTTTCTCCCTTATTCCTTGCTGCCACTCCTTTTTGCCAAACTTTACTATTCTTGTTTTGTCTTCAGATATTTCCAGTCCAAATTTTCCTAGCCTTTGTTTTAGTGACTTTAAGAGTTCTTTAGCATCTTCTTCTCTTTCACAGCAAAACAGGTGATCATCTGCATACCTAACTAGTTCCATATAACCTTTAGATCTTGGCTTGAATTTCTTTTCAAACCACAAATCCAGCACATAATGCAAGTATATGTTAGCTAGTATAGGACTTATTATTCCCCCCTGAGGTGTGCCTAGTTCAGTTGCTTCGTAATGTCCTGACTCAACTATTCCTGCCTTAAGAAATCGCTTGATCAACCACAATAAGTTTGGGTCTGTTATCCGTTCTCTCAAGCATCTCATTAGCCATTTGTGCTGGACATTATCAAAGAATTTCTTGATATCAACTTCTACTACATAGTTAGTTGGTCTGTACATAACTGCTTTATTTAGTGCATTTACCGCTTGATGACAGCTTCTACCAGGACGAAAACCATATGAGTTATCCAGAAAGTTAGCTTCATAAATATTTTCTAATATCTTCTTCAGCATTATCTGGACTAACTTATCTTCTGTTGATGGTACCCCAAGTCCGCGTTTTTCTTTGCTTACAGCTTTTGGTATATATACTCTTTTCACTGGTTGCGGTTGATATTGCTTTCTCTTCATACTATCCACCAGAGTGCTAAGCTTCTCTTCAAGATTTTCTCCATAAGCTTCTACTGTCACCTGGTCTATACCACATGCCTTTTTAGCTCTTTATAACATTCAGCAAGATTCTCTGCGTTTATCAGATGAATTAACGATGTAAATTTCAATCGTTTATCTTGCCTGGCTCTTACTGTTATCTGATTTAGTTTTCTTTGCACGTTATTCCAACCTCCGTTGTATTGGCATAGCAATCCCTAAACCAGTCACTATATTGCTCCCTTGTATGTGGCTTTCCCACACTCTGAGTACTATCAGTCAGTCCGACTTCCTTTGCATCTTCCGTTAGTCCTCGCCTTTGTTGACTTGTTCCAACGTACCTTAATAGGAATACAAAGGATCTCTCCCAAGTTTACGTAAACTCCATCTCAACACGTGATACGGCCTCAGATCCCGATAGAGTGAGTGATAACTTGCCTTATTGTTACCCTTCTTGCTGTCTTCCACTATATGCAACGTGTCGACCTCTATGACATCGAGAATTTCGGGACTCAATACCTTCACTTTCGTTGTACCCTGTGTTGTCCATTCCACTAGCTTTACTACGCTCGTTACCTTACGTAGCATAATGGTTCGTTTTAGGCTGTTGGCTAGACTTTGCCTAAGTCGGATTTTCACCAACTGGACTTTACGCACTTTGCTTGGCGCACGCATATTAAACCTTACGACAATTCAGACATAGGTTTCTCTCGTAATCATATCTAACTCTGTTTGCAGGAATTTGCCATAAGGTTTAGCATTACCCGCTTCTATCTCATGCTTGCACCTTAGAGGTTGCCAATCTCTAAAATGTGAGATACACATTATCCCCGATATCTAGGGAAGATGGAATTTAACCATCACAAAATCACGACTTTCGGATCGCACTTAATTAAGGTTTATTCTCGGGAATGTTCAAAAAAGTGTGTCAAGCCGCATTTTTAGTTCAACTCAATTTTCAACCTATCTGGAAAGAAAATATCAAGTTGAGACATAGTTAAAGCCCAATTAGGGAGAGCCATAATCCACTTTTGCTCTACCTTTTTTATAGCACAATATACCTGTTTGTACAAGGCATTTGTACTAGTAAATGAACCCTTAGTTTTAGTAAATTTCCTGATTTGTCTATGCAACCCCTCAATTGGATTAGTGGTGTAAATCAGCTTCCTAACTGGCCCAGAATACTTAAAATAACTGGATAAGTTTTCCCAATTGTTCTGCCAGGATTTTATAACTAAAGGATACTTTTCTCCCCATTTTCCTTCCAGCTCAAGCAGATAATTCTCAGCAATTTCTTTACTTGAAGCACGATATATTTTTTTCAGATCATTCATGAAAACTTTCACATCTTTACTGGATACATATTTCAGAGAATTTCTTATTTGGTGTACTATACATAGCTGCACTTCTGCACTGGGAAATACACTGTTGATGGCTGCAGGAAAGCTTTTTAGCCCATCTACACATGCAATCAGAATATCTTCTACTCCTCTTTCTTTGAGGTTATTTAGCACTTCCAACCAAAAGTTAGCTCCTTCACTTTCAGCCAAATAAAAGCCCAGGACTTCTTTTCTGCCATTTTGGTCTATGCCCAATATATTGTACATACATTTACTTACGCAATGTCCATCCTCCTTGACCTTAAAGAACATCCCATCCATAAATACTATCGGGTATACTGATTGCAGTGGACGACTACGCCATTCATTGATTATAGGCAGTAATTTGTCGGTAATACTTGATATCTCTGCTACCGATATTTTGTGATCATAAATTTCCTCAACGTGTGACGCTATATCTCTATAGCTCATACCACTGGCAAATGTGCTCAAAATCTTCGTTTCAAGCTCTGGATGTAAGCTTGTTTGCCTTTTTTTGACTATTTGCGGCTCAAAACTTCCTTCTCTATCTCTTGGCGTTAACAGCTCAAATGAACCTGCACTTGTACGTAAAGTCTTTCCATTCCTCCCATTTCTGCGATTATTTTCTTCACTTTCAGCTAATAAATGGTTTTCTATTTCACCTTCTAGACTCGCCTCCAGCAGCTTTTTTATAAATGGTGTTAATGCTCCCTCCTTTCCTGTCAACGGTCTTCCTTCTCGTATAGACGACAGGATATTTGTTTCCAACTCTTTATAATCTACCAATCCGTTAGTTCTGTTTACTACTTTTTGACTCATTGTCAAACCTCCATTTTTAAATTGATATAAGTTCAAAAAAGTGTGTCAAACCGAAAAAAAGTAAT
>NZ_QPIP01000114.1 GCF_003344345.1 Wolbachia endosymbiont of Cylisticus convexus
ATTATACGCTTTTTCCTTTGCTCATATGCTAGTAACTCTTCTTCTGACCAATTAAACTTATTCATCTCTTCATAAGCTCGTTTTATTATTACGTCACTACCAACTATCTTATCTAGATCCTCTTCCCTTGTTTCTCCTGCATATACGAAAAAAATAACACCATTTTTCTACTATATTTTCTAGTTGGTCTTCTTTGGTTTTTGTAAATTTTGGTAGCTCTATAAATACGAAGTAAAAATCCTTCAAGTCATGTTCAAAGCTATTTTTATCCAAGATGACATGATTTGATTTGTACTCAGCCTTATCTGGAAAAATAATGCAATCAGCAACAGCAATAAAGATAATTTCCTTGAGATTATGATACTCATCACCTTGATCAGCTTGACTTGAGTAGGCTTTAGCAGCATAATACTGAGCACGCTTTTCGAAGCCTTTGGTCTTAGTGAACTGCATCTCTATGATGTATCTGGAACCTTGAGAGTCCTTACAAAGAACATCGACAATACTCTGCTTTTTGGCGGCAATCTCTGGGTCCAAAATGGTAGCTAAGAATTCAACATCGTGAATAGCAGCTAAGCCAGTAAAGCCTAAAATATCGTTCAAGAAATGAATGAGAATGTCTTTATTCCTCTCAGTACCAAATATTCTCTTGAACGAGTAAGAGTTTAGTGGACTGAGATATTTTCCACTAAACTCTCCTCTAGGAACCGTACTTGAAAGTTTCCCTTCATACGGCTCGAGCCATCTTAAGTCCTTTTCTCGAGAACCGGCAACAGCTTCCTTCAAATATTCTGGCATTTCAAATTCCTTACTAGGATTAACATTAATCATATCTTATCATCCTCATAAAGAGAAGGATTATTTGATCTACGTTTTTCAAAGTAGGCATACCATTCTTTATCGTAGGGATTTGCCTCAGCTTGAATTTTCTTGTGGCGACGAATTGGTACGCTTGTTGCTTGAAAGAGTTCCTTCCACTCAACTGTACCTTTATTCTTAGTCAGCGCTGCAAAGCACCATCTTCTGGCTTCTTTTGTTTTAAAGTATTTCTCCTTAATCCAGCGTAAGCCTTTATTAGGGTGTCTGCGTTTTGACCATTGCCATAAGGCTTTAAAAATCTCAGAATCCACTTTCTCATAAGCTTTTCTTGCGCATATTCCCCTGTGGTAATAGACCCACCCTCGAATTTGAGGTGTGAGCAGTTCTATTACTTTTTCTTGGGTTGCTGCGCAGTTCTTACGAATCAAGCACCGGATGCGCTTCAGAAGTCGGTTTGTACTTTCTGCTGAAGGTTTGATGATTATCTTCCTTTCGTACTTACGTACTGTCTGACCTAGAAAATCAAATCCCTGTTCTACGTGTGTGATCTTGGTTTTTCCTGTGGATAGAGTTAACCCTCTGTCGCTGAGGAAATCCTCTACTAGCCTTTTAACTTTAGTCTCAAGAATTTCTTTTGATTTTCCAGTGTTACTATGAAGTCATCCGCGTAGCGAATCACGTGCACACCATATTTCTTGCGTTTTCTTGTTCCCTTCTTCCCGAAATGTTTACTGATAACATTTTCGAAACCATCAAGGGTCAAGTTAGCAAGTACAGGGGAGATAATTCCTCCTTGTGGAGTCCCTGCTATTGTGAAGCGGAACATTTGTTTTTCTATGAACCCAGATTTTAACCATTTGCTGAGAATATTCTTTTCTATTGGAATTGAGCTTTCTAACCAGCAATGGTCTATTTCATCAAAACACTTCTTAATATCCGCCTCTAGGATCCATTGCGATCTGTCGCGTCCCGCCAAAGTTTTGTGGATCTGGCTTATCGCATCAGCAGCTGAGCGATGTTTCCTAAATCCGTATGAGTGTCTATCTCCTATTGTTTCTGCAACAGGATCAAGTCCCATAAGATATAAGGCCTGCATCGCTCGATCTTTCATAGTGGGAATACTAAGAGGTCGCTTGCTGCCTGTAGGTTTGGGGATATAGACTCGTCTCAAAGGTTGAGAGCGATATCCTCGTTGCCTCAGGTTTGCAATTCCTTGAGATTTTGCTGAAGGGCTCTGCCACAACTGGTTGTCAACACCAGCTGTACATTTTCCTTTATTTGAAGTTACGCGTTTTACTGCCAACGCTTTAGCACTAAAACTACGTGTGAGGAGGCGTTGTAAAGTTTTCACTTTATTCCATCTCCTAGCTTTTGTTGCCTGAACAATACGAGCTTGTAGCCTTCTGGTATTTTTTTTACACTGAAACCAGTTAATTTGATTCCAGTGTTCTGCTGTACCGAAAGGTGCACTTACAATTTTACCTGTAACCATCTGCTTTCCTCACTTAAAAGGTTTTACAAACAATCTTGTTCAAGATGACCGTAGTGGACGTCAGTTCTCTTTCGAGCCAGATAACGTTTAAACCTGTATCTCATCCATTACAGATGAGCATTCACTTTTTCCACACTCCCAATCCCACATATCCATCAGTCTTTCTCATGATCAACCTTACTGAGTAAAGAAATTACCCAGAGATATATGGGGTTTCCGTGTTCCACCTATCAAACAACGAGCGGGTTAGGATTGATCTATACACCGGTGGTGTTTATGTTTGCGTATCAGATGCGTTCACGCTGATAACCTACCACATACCTTTTGGTCCAAGCCTGTCAGTGTCTTTGGCTTGTTCGATTTAACGATGCTTACGATCATTCACTTCTGTTATCCATACCGTTCACCCTAGCCCCCGTGCCAACTTGACACTTATAGCATCGTTCCTTCTTCACAGACCGAACTTCTCCTTTTCGGGCGGGTTCATTGTCCTAAACGCTTTGCATAAGACATTACTGTACTTATACAGTTTAGTAGGGTACGAGTGGCAAAACACTCGGTTTAGTCAGTGCTAAACAGTTTAATAGACGACTTTCACGTCACAC
>NZ_QPIP01000115.1 GCF_003344345.1 Wolbachia endosymbiont of Cylisticus convexus
TAGCTCTTTTCATAATAGTCCGAAAAGCTTATAGAAAAGCGGAATCAACAGCATGACGAAAAGATGTGAATAGAGGGATGTTTTTCCTAGCTCTGTTTTTTATAGCAAACCAATGATGCTCAATTTTGTTAAAATCGGGAGAATAAGGCGGTAGATATAAAATTTCTGCGCCAACTCCTTTAGCAAATTCAGTAATCTTATTAGACTTATGAAAAGTAGCATTATCAAGGATAACAGTTTGTCCAGGTTTCAAAATCGGTGTCAGAAACTGCTCAAACCATTTATTAACATATTACAGTGGCCTTCAAATGTTAACGGAACAACTATTTTCCTGCCGTTTAAGGCTGCAATCATACTGATTCGTTGAATTTTTTTACCAGATTTTAGAGCATAAAACCTCTGTCCCTTCTGGCAATATCCATAAGGGTAGTCCTCGGTGTTATCAATGCCAGACTCATCTATATAAACTAAGTTTTGAGGTTCTTTTGTTGCTATAATTTTCAAAAATTCAGCGCGTTTTTCTTCGTCCCTTTCTTTGTATCCATATGTCTTTTTTTGCGTGTGAGTCCAATTTTTTTAAGAGCTCGATGAATCGTTGGGATACTAACATTGCTCCAAAGCTTAGCCATTTCCGATAGAGTTTTTCCACCATATTTTTTAGCAAATTCAGTAAATTTATTCCAGTCAGTAATTTTGTGATTATAACCTCCATTTCCAAGTTTTTTTGACTGAAAATCTCCTGTTTCTTTTTTCTTTGCTGCCACTCCCATAACGTAGTTCTTCCAATTTTAAATCTTGCTGCCACTGCTTCTCTGCTTTCTCCTTCTTCTAGTGATTCCATTGCTTTTTTTCTTAAATCATAACTATATGCTGCTGGCATACTTACCTTCACTACTATAAAATCTTATTTTACCTCGTTTGTACTATTATGAAAAGAGCTATAACTGTACAAACTATCATTTCGGAAGTTGGTGTTAACTATAATAAATGGCGATCAGAAAAGCATTTTACTTCGTGGTTGGGGCTAAGCCCTGCTAATAAAATTACAGGGGAAAAAGTGTTTAGCACAAGAACACGTAAAGTCATTAATCGTGCCGCGAATGCATTTCGAATCGCTGCTCACTGTGTATCAAGAAGCAATAGCGGAATAGGTGCATATTGTAGAAGGTTAAAAAAACGACTAGGTGCACCAAAAGCGATTACTGCTACGGCAAGGAAATTAGCATGTATCTTTTATAGTATGTTGAAGTATGGACAAGAATATGTAGAAAGAGGAATAGATTATTATGAAACACGTTACAAAGAGAAAGTTGTAAAAAATTTAATCAAAAAGGCACAGGAATTCGGTTATATCTTAGTTCAACAGGAATAACTAATGGGAAGTTTCTTAGAAGCAAAGTAGAAGTTGCCAAAGTACTAGGTTTAGACAGAGAGTTAGGAAGTAGCATTTTAAGAATGGGCAATAATGCAGTTGAGGTTAAAGGTGAGAAGGGAGGTATGAGAAACTATACTGATATGTCAGATGGTAGCTCTGTTGTGTTAGAATTTCCTACAAGCGCTGGCAAGCTGAATGTTATGCTGTACCAAGATGCAAATCAGGTGCAAGTGAGAGTAGCAAATAAGGAAATGTGGGCTGAATTACAACAAAGAGGGGAAGAAATTGGAAAAAATTGCCTTTTTGCTGGAGTAAAACTTAAAGAAGCAGTAGAGAAAGGTAATTTCACTAGGTGCGGCATATGGAGTGAAAAGCAGAAGGAAGTAAGTGAAAAATTGTTTTCATGGGCAGACAAAGTACGTGAAAATAGTAAAGAAACTTGTAGGGCACTTTAATTCATCAATTTAAAGGTTCCAGAGTCTGGCTATTATATCTGGAGCCTTTGAGCTATAGTAGAAAATATTATATATGGTTCTTTGCGTGGAAAGAAGTCTAGACTATGAAGTAGGGCAAAAAGTAAAAAGTTGGAGGTTAGAGAGGGAGTATACTCAGAAAGATTTAGCTGAGAAAATTGGTGTAAAATACTGGGTAATACTGCAATATGAGAAAGGGAATCGTAGAATTTCAATTGAAAGGTTATATGCTATAGCTGAGGCACTATCAATCAGTATTACGGATCTTATTCCTGTATCAAAAAGCTGTCTTGAAGATGAGGGAGAAGAAATATTAGATCTAGTAAGAGAATATAAAAAGATTAATGATCAGGAGTTGCGTAGGATGCTTTGTTTGCTAACCAAATTTGTCCAAGTCAGTGAAAAAAGTAGTAGAAAATCGGAAAAAATAAAAATTGCAAATGGTCTGGTTAAAGCAGGAATTTCTGTTGATATTGTTTCACAAGCAATTGGCCTCTCTGCTGATGAATGTATTGAAGAAAAAGTTGGTTCTATACACTGCCAAATAGGAAAGAAGATAAAAGAATGGAGGATAGTGAGAGAGTATACTCAAAAAGATTTAGCAGAGAAAATGAATACAACACGTCACGAAATAAGCAACTATGAACAAGGAAGGACTTCTGTTCCACTTGATAAATTATATGGAATAGCAAAGGTGTTATCAATTAATATCATGGACCTACTTGAACTAACAGGAGATGAGATAGAAAATGAGCTACCTGATTTGGTTAAAGAATACAAAGAAATTGAGAGCCAAGAACTACGTAATGCATTAAGAGAGTCTCTGTTTGAAGGTATAAGGATTTGTGAAGAAAAAGTGAGAAAAGCGGAAAGGATCAAAGTTGCAAGAGATCTAGTAAAAGGGGGAATTTCTATTGATATTATTTTGCAAGCGGTAGGTTTACCTGTTGATATAGTTTTAGATGGGTAGCTCGTGGAAAAATTATAGTAATAGAGTTTTTTTCTTAAATGGAGGTATATGTGTTTGTTTCTGCAAGCAATGTTAGTTATGGAATAGGGCAAAAAATAGAAAATTGTAGGTTAATGCGAGGTCATACTCAAATAGGATTAGCAGGTCAAATAGGTTTAACATACCAAGAAGTGAACAGCTATGAAAATGGCTATAGCGCTATTCCTGTTGAAGTATTATATATAATAGCAAAAGCATTATCAGCTACTGTTACAGATCTGCTACCTGAATCAGTAGTAGTAAGAGAGTATGAAGATGAAGAAATACTCTATCTAACAAAAATATACGAGAATCAAAAGTTAGGTAAAATAGTACCTTCATTAGTCAGATTTGTTCATGTTAGCGAGAAAATTAATCAAGAGGAGGCAAGATTAGAAGTAGCAAAGAATCTAGTTAAAGAAGGAGTTTCAGTTGACGTAATTTCCCGGGCAACGGGCTTATCTATTTACGAGTATGATAATACAGAGAGAGAAATCTGCACTGATTCTATATACTACAGAATAGGGCAAAGAATAAGAGAATGGAGACTAATAAGAAGATATACTCAAAAAGATTTGGCGGATAAAGTTGGTGTAACACTCAAGGAAATACACGAATATGAAAAAGGATATACTGCCATATCATTAGATAAATTATATGAAATAGCAGGAGAATTATCAGTGAATATTAAAGTTCTGCTACCTAAAACAAGAGAAAGCAAAAAGCTATTGAGTTTAATGGATGAGTACAGAGAGGGAATGTTCAAAAAAGTGTGTCAAACCGAAAAAAAGTAATTTATATCAATTTAAAAATGGAGGTTTGACAATGAGTCAAAAAGTAGTAAACAGAACTAACGGATTGGTAGATTATAAAGAGTTGGAAACAAATATCCTGTCGTCTATACGAGAAGGAAGACCGTTGACAGGAAAGGAGGGAGCATTAACACCATTTATAAAAAAGCTGCTGGAGGCGAGTCTAGAAGGTGAAATAGAAAACCATTTATTAGCTGAAAGTGAAGAAAATAATCGCAGAAATGGGAGGAATGGAAAGACTTTACGTACAAGTGCAGGTTCATTTGAGCTGTTAACGCCAAGAGATAGAGAAGGAAGTTTTGAGCCGCAAATAGTCAAAAAAAGGCAAACAAGCTTACATCCAGAGCTTGAAACGAAGATTTTGAGCACATTTGCCAGTGGTATGAGCTATAGAGATATAGCGTCACACGTTGAGGAAATTTATGATCACAAAATATCGGTAGCAGAGATATCAAGTATTACCGACAAATTACTGCCTATAATCAATGAATGGCGTAGTCGTCCACTGCAATCAGTATACCCGATAGTATTTATGGATGGGATGTTCTTTAAGGTCAAGGAGGATGGACATTGCGTAAGTAAATGTATGTACAATATATTGGGCATAGACCAAAATGGCAGAAAAGAAGTCCTGGGCTTTTATTTGGCTGAAAGTGAAGGAGCTAACTTTTGGTTGGAAGTGCTAAATAACCTCAAAGAAAGAGGAGTAGAAGATATTCTGATTGCATGTGTAGATGGGCTAAAAAGCTTTCCTGCAGCCATCAACAGTGTATTTCCCAGTGCAGAAGTGCAGCTATGTATAGTACACCAAATAAGAAATTCTCTGAAATATGTATCCAGT
>NZ_QPIP01000116.1 GCF_003344345.1 Wolbachia endosymbiont of Cylisticus convexus
GTGTACATCCGCTGACATATTGAGTGGCATTTACTTCTGCTCCAGATCTTAGCAGCACTTTTACATTTTCTAAACTTTTTGCGAATACTGCACAGTGCAGAGGTGTATAACCATTTTTGTCTCTTGCATTAACCTCTGCTCCTTTCTTTATTAAGAACCTCACTGTTTTGTAATTGGAGATTTCCACTGCTTGGTGCAAGATCGTCTCTCCTTCTTCATCTCTTTTATTGATATTCTTAAATCTGTTACTTGATAATTCTTTAAAAAACTTACTAAAAGATTCTTTCTTTACCTCACTAAAACTCATTTCATACCTCACAAAATTAGCTTTTCTAGCGCCAGATAAATTTCTTATGTTTACCTGCTGCTATTCAAGTCATGTCTGTTTTAGCATGAGAAAGCAAGTCCTTTTCTTTTTATTTCATACACTTTTACCTATTATTAATATTATATATGAGGATCTAAATATAAGTATTTAATTTATTATAGATATTGCTTGACTACTTTTCCAACTTCTGTGCAAATGTCGATGTTCGTGCCACTTCAGTACTCCTGGGTAAAACACTAAAATGTGCTTTTTTAATTCGTGTATTGAGTCTTTTTGCTCTGAATCCAAATCATTTTTATAGTAAACATTGTGTTCTGCTAAAACATATTTTGTAATCTTCTGATCAGTATAGTTTTCTGCTTTATAAGCATGGGTAACGCTAAATCTTTCTAAAATTGGCTTGTGTTTTAAATTCCAATGTTGCCCTGAAAGTTTATCGCTTCCCAATACAAATTTACTCCCTCTTTCCTCTACACTACTAACTGGAAAACATGCGTTTATTTCTCCTAATCTCCAACTATCCGATAATACTATTTGTGCCTTAGCAAACTTTATTTCTGGTAATAAACTCTGTGGTAGTGGATATAGTGCTTTTAAGTTGTACCACTGATGACTTCTTTCATAGATGCCTTTGTAATCCTTTGTATGAGTCTCTGTTTCTCCAAGTACTGCTACATCTAATCGATATATATCATTACTAAATGCTTGCTCATAATGAACACGAAAAGCACTAAACTTAAAACTTGAATTCAAGACTTTTAGCTCAAATGTGTTCTTTCTACCAAATGACAGTACTGGTCCATCTTTTTCAACTTTTCTACCTGAATAATCCGATAACAAACTTCCAAAAAAGCTTTCATCTAAAATAAACCTATCAACGTTATAGTGATCATTGAAAATCCTCATTAGCCTTGATCTTGCTGGTAACGATAGTTTTGCAAGTTTTACTACTGCATCCACAAAAAAGTCATTTGGAACATCTTTTATTCCTATTTGCAACTCGAAAAAATGTTTACCAGGTGGTTCTTCTATGATTGTAATATCTTCTATATTTGCCCATTTGAGCGCTATTTTGAGTGATGCTGGAGTTCCTCTCAGTCTTTGAAATTTTACTCCTTCTACTATGGCTTTTCTTCTATCTTTTACCCAGCGTAGTATTTCCCCCAATTCATATTCCTCAATCAACCACGGCAATGTTTCCTCTTCTAATCTAAATTTAAACCCTCTTTGGTCTACTTTATAATCTATCGCATCTACCAGTGCTTTTTCCTGTTTGGTTGCATTTGGTGGCAGTAACATTAATTCAACTCAATCTTTAAATTTCTCAAATTTGCACACTCATTACCTAGCACCATAACATCCTCTTTTGGCTCGATTAATTCCACATTTTCTACACCATCTACAAATAGATTCGCTATTATCCATGATCTTGTTACACTCCACCCTAATCTTTTTGCTAATTCAAACTTCTCAATAAACTGCTTCTTGATTTCTTCCTCTGATATTACAGGACTTATACTCATTCTGCTGTGAATATCTATTTCCATAATATTGCAGCCAATTACTGTTACTGTATCGGTTAAAACCCTTATATCATCTCTAGTAACCTGCTTTTTTACAATTTTAAGTAGTTCTTCTGACACTATGCCAGTTGTTGTAGATAAAATTGAGATCTCTACACTTCCTGCCACTTTTGACTCAACCAATGCATCTTTTACTCTACTATCTGCTGACAGTGCATGATACCTATAATACTCCTTGCTTCCACACGTGCTTGAGCCTACTATCTTTGCTTTAATTCTTTTTCTAAATCGTTCATCATCTTCTTCTTTCTGCCTCTCCACTCCATAAAACTCAGCTAAATTATCAACCGTTGCAAATTTTAGTAAATTGCTCTTTACTGATTCATTTATTCTTTGTCTTAGTAACAATTCCCTCCATACTGCTACTTCTAATACCTTCATCGCTGGGTCACTTTCTACTAATGCTGTAAAACTTGCATCACACTTCATTAACTCTTCCTTCATCCGAGAAAAAATCTCTTCAAAGTTCAGTGGTTCGATAATATTTGGCTGCTGCATTTTTAAACAACTACTCCATTAATATTTATGAACTTACCTTCTGAAAGATAGACACCTTCTAAATTCAATGTTACTCTCCCTTCTTTTACTCCTTCAACTTTTACTTTTTCTAACTTAAATCTCTTCTCAAATTTCCCCAGTGCTTCTGCTGTTGCTGCATAGATCTCCAAAGTAAAATCTCTACTAATTGGTTTATCCACTAATTCAAATAATCTTGACCCATAATCTCTCCTCATCAACTATGTTTTTTAAAATTTTTTGAATTTAGTCTTATTACAACTCTTATTTATAGTTTTGTATTCTTATTCAATTGAAAAACGTATTTTTGGCAATAAAAACCCTAGTTCATTACAGAAAGAAATTTATATCAAACAACTACCACTGCTTAGATCTTATGATTAATGAATATGTGCTTTAAATTTGTGTGGCGCGCATATTCATTAACCTATTTTCTTATGCAGATTTTAAAAATTTGCGTTAATTGCTTCTTTAAGCCTTGCATTAGCAATCACTATAATTTTGCGCATTAGAGCTGTTATGACTACCATCTTCTTTTTACCTCTACCAATGAGAGCAGAATAAAAAGCACCAAGTGCAGATTTAGTCCTTGAAGCAGCCATCGCAGATGTAAAAAGCTTTTCACGAACGTTCCTTCTGCCACCACTTATTCTGCGATAACCAATAGCTTTACCACTTTCTTTTGGATGCGGGGCAACTCCAGCAAGACTAGCAACTTCTTGCCTGCTTAAGTAGCCAAGTTCTGGCATCAAGCATACAAAATCTTGTGATAACTTTTTACCTATTCCTGGTACTGTTCTTATGATTTTTTGGCGCTTTTTTAACTCTGGATTCTCATCGATAATTTTTTGTATGGCATCATTGAGCTCATCTATTTGACTGTTAAAAAAGTCAATAGTTTTTTGGCAACTTTCTTTTATATAGTCGTTTTCAGGTGCTTTCAGTCTACATTTCTCTTGAGCTCTTATTTGTGTAAGGTCATCACGACGTTGACAAAGTGCAGCTAAGGCTGTTTGTTCTTTTGACATAGGCACAAATAGAGATAGAGTACTATAACGCTCAAATCCATATTGAGCAAGGGCTCTTGCATCTGATTGATCAGACTTTGCTAAAATTCCATGAGATAAGGTAAAGCTTTTTACTTTGCGAGTATTAGCTCGATGTACAGCAACATTCTTATCAACCAGAAAGTGTGCTAAGCCAAGCTCATATTTTCCTGTATTTTCCAAAGTTACAAAAGAATTAGGTAGAATATTTGAAAAATTTTGAAACAATTGTTGCCAACCAGCAGCATTATTATCAAACTTGATAGTGTTCTTTTGGTTGTGAACTGCAGCAACATTTTTAAATTTTCCGATATCAATGCCAATAAAATTTTGATAAGATGTAATCATAATAACCTCGATTAGTTTTAGTTAATTTAAGATTGTAAACGGGTGCATATGTATGTCCCACACAACTATTCAAACGTATCGAGAGATAGGGCTAGTGTACCTTGAT
>NZ_QPIP01000117.1 GCF_003344345.1 Wolbachia endosymbiont of Cylisticus convexus
AAGAGATTATCTTGAAAGTAGGATAAGGTATAGTATAAGAAATGTAAAAGTGAGGTAAGAAATGAGAAAAAAGTATCCAACAGATCTAAGTAAAAGGCCGAATAGAAAAATATTTCAGAGTATGATACAAGAAAGGAGGAAAACCGCCAAAGTATAGTAAAAGAGAAATATTAGAGGCGATTTTCTATGTATTGCGTACAGGATGCCAATGGCGGGAATGCTATGGAAGACTGTGTATGAGCAGTTTAGGCAATGGAAAAAGCAGGAAATTTTTGAGAAAATGAATTGCCAAATATAGCAGGAGAAAAATAGGAAGAAATGAGGAGCCAAGCGCTTGACAGTCAATCTGTGAAAACTACAGAAAAAGGGGGGTCAAAGGTTATGATGGAAATAAAAAAGTAAAAGGTAGAAAAAGGCATATAAAGGAAGAATATGACATAGATATTGAAATTGTTAAAAGACCTCCATGTAGATTTTGGGTACATAACGCTTGAGCTGCTGCCAGCGAGAGAACAGGGATTTAAAGTACAGCCAAGAAGGTGGGTTGTAGAAAGGACTTTTGCTTGAGGAATAGAAGGCTATCAAAGGAATATGATTTGCTTACAACATCTACTGAAAATTTCATATGTCTTGCTATGAATAGGGTTATGTTAACGAGGAAATATGCCTAAGTTTTCTAGTTTCAGGACAACCTCTAACTTTCGGTGTCGTCATATCTTAAATTTGTTGATATTCACTACATTAACAGACCGAAGGTTTTAGTCCATATCTTTTTATTGAAAATCTTATGTAATAGTTATTTTTATCATACCAAATAGCGCATATATTAATAACTCGATTTTATTCTCATTGCTTAATATATACCACATTACAACACTTACACACCGGTTATTTCATTAAAAACTTAGCTTCAGCCCAGCCAAAAGCACATACCCGGAGTTATTACTTTCGATTTCAGGTTCTTTTGTACTAAATTTTACAATATCGAAGTAGTATGAAGTACCAATAGCTAATGGATATTCAAGACTGAAAGCCTGTGATGTTAATTCGTTTGTACCTTTACCTGCAATATCTCTAACACTATTAAAATATGTTAAGCTCAATTTACGAGAATCAGAGTGGTAAGCAACACCTGCATTTACATAATACATATTATTTGTTTCAGGA
This sequence comes from Wolbachia endosymbiont of Cylisticus convexus, assembly GCF_003344345.1. The sequence goes on from NZ_QPIP01000117.1 coordinate 1,168, forward strand.
CTACGCTTCTCACCAGATTTACCGCCATTACCGTACGAAAAAATGCAATCAAGTTCAAAAAGTTTTAGTTTCAAGCCAAAATTCCAGTGTAGTAATTGATTACGGCATTTATAATTTTCAGAAGTTCCATCTGTGCAATCAGTTAAATTTTCCCTTGCAAATTCACCAGTTAAAGCAGTAGTAAAATTTATTTCATCTGATAAGCCATTTTTATAGGAAAGACCAGCGGCTATTAGATTATTATATTGTAAATTATTTTTTCCTGGAACATAGCTGAATCCAAGTTGAAAGTTATAGATTTCAGGAGAAATATAGTTTATTGTTGGTTGTTTTAACTTCAGTTCTAATCCATTATAGTCGCTGTAAATATTGGGTTTTACCCAAAATACCTTGTCCTTGTCATACCCAGGATCAGCATCTCTTTTTTCACTACCGTGCAAATTTGCATAGTTTGTCCAATGACCATTTATTCCTCCAGCAGCTGTATAAATTTTTGAGGTGTTAATTAACATACTCTGACTAACTAAACTTCCTTTACCATATTCAACTGATCCAAACTCTTGATTCTTTATGATAAAATACCACTTTTCCATTTCTAACTTTTCTATGTCTAATGCTTTTAGGTTTGCAATACTAGAAACTCCTGCCTTAACATTAAACCCCATTTGCGTATTTAGATAAACTTGCTGCAAATAAAGAAAGCGCAGATCTGAATAGCTTGAGGTCTTGTCTTTGGCAGAGCTAAAAGAATCTCTGTTGAAAGCGTAGCCAAATCTTAAATCTATTTTTCCATCTAGTTCTGCATAAAATATCTCCTTATCTAGAATTACCCTAGCGTTAGCACTCCCTACCACGAATAATAATGAAAATAGTGTGATCAGTAACCTCATAGGCAAGCTTAAATCTTTAATATAAGCTTAATAGAAATAAAAAACAACCCATATAGGCAATTTCCACAAGAATATGCTAAAACTTAAATAAAATAAACACAAAAATTAAATAGGTAGATAAACAAAGTGCTCTAGTCCCTTTGTGCACTTTGCTCATCAAAGACTCTATTTGTTTCTAAATTGCCTTGAATACTAGTGCTAGGTTTATTTTCTTGCTCTTTCTTATATAATGACCACCCATATAGTCCAATTGCTGCAGATATAACAAGCGCTGCTAAAAATATATATGTTTGTGTCACGAATGCTAATACTATAATAAAAGCCAAAAGATACTGTTATAGCAAAACACACAGTTGATCTATTACATTGAATATTTTGCATTTTATGCTGAGGTGATTTTTGTCCTTTATTTTGTGCTCTATTAGACTGAAGTGATCTTTGCTCCTCATTGCGTACTCTGTCAGATTGCACACTTTCTCCCCTGTAACACTTTTTATCTAGCACCTTTAATGCTCCGCTAAACATAACACAGTTTCTCCTAATGTTTTTCTAGTAAGATTTTCCTCTACTGCAATATTACCGCTTGCAGATAATGCACCATTACCAACATATCCAACTCCCTCACCCATTATAGTTTCTGCAAACTTCCCTCTTGTTAACGCTCTACTTAGTGCACTAAGATCACCATAATTAACAGCAATACTTTTAACATCACTTTTGCTTATCAGCCCATTTAATTCTTGATTCTTTCCAGCATTGACAAATATTCCACAAAATCCTGAATATTTTTTATCATCTTGTTCTATTTCCTTAGCAGCTTCTATTGCTGCGTTGACAAAAATCCTTTTTGCTTCTTTTTTGCCACTTTCACTAAAACGATCAAAAAAAGCATTAGGTACTACAAGGCTTAATCCTTCTTTATGTTTAGCAGCCATTAAGGCATTCAGTTTAATTATACCTTTAAATTTATCTTTAAGCTGAGATTTTCTGTCACTTATTAATTCCTTACCTTGAACAAAATACTCACAATCTAAACTATTTCCTCTTAACTTAGGAAAAGTAGTATAATGAACAACGCTCTTTATAGAGTCCTTCAGCAGTTCTCCTGAAGAATCTAAATATTGTACTACTTCGGCTCTTATAACTATATAAGAAGATTTTTGCTCTAGCTCTTTCCTATAATCTGCAAAAACTCTTATATTTAATACCAATGCCCATTAAGGAGAGAGCGGATAGACAATAAAGAGAAAAAAAGTCCATACTGAAACAAGTAAAATAGCGGGGTAAAATAGGATTAAGATCAAAACTATTAGATGAACAAGTGGTGGAATCGGCAAGAAAAATGCTGAAGAAAGTAAGAAACAATGCATAAAAAAACTAAATGCTGTAATTGCTAGCAAAAAAGCATAGCATAACGGCTGTAGCAAAGATATGCTGCATTTCAAGAAACGCAGTAACTTCATGACTTAAAATTTGGAAGAGAAGAAAAACTATTTGCTCCTGCTCAATGCTGTAAAAAAACTAGATTGAATCATAGCCAACTTGAGCAAGTTGAAGTATGGATAGAAGAAAATCCTAATATTACTATTAAAGAAATGAGAATAAAGATTCAGAAAAAATTTGGTCTGAATGTCAGTAAGTCTACAGTGCACCGTAATATATGAAATTTTCATATATTACACCAACACAATGTACAAGATAAAAGAAAACAAGAGGAATTCAAAAAAAAATCTCAATGAAGTTATTGGCAAGTATCTTGGAAAAGAGCTGTTTTTCTTT
>NZ_QPIP01000118.1 GCF_003344345.1 Wolbachia endosymbiont of Cylisticus convexus
GTTCTCTCCACATCTACTTCAAGTCCTGTAGTTAGAACATTGCTACGTATGTTTAAATCCCCCACTGAATAAATTGACCATAGTTGTGTACATAATTTGATGCAAGCATACCTTGACTAACTTGTGTTCTGGAATACAGGTAAGATGATGTGTAAAGTAATATTGCAACTGTTTTTCCTGCTGGAATCTCCACATTACCAGATCCAGCTAATTTGCTATCAGAACTCGTGTATTGGTAAACATTTTTCCATATTATTCTTGAAATTCTTGATTTATTAGAATTGGTATTATCTGGTGTTCCCACAAATAATCCTGCACCTCCATACTCCGTACTCGAATACGATGATCCAACAAATTCTATTGCTTTATTTATGTTCACATTGGTTGTATTTTTTACAAATACTACTCCAAGTGCAGCATATGGGTAATAGTATATCTCATCATAACTACCCGAAAAGCTTTTTGTGCATAACTCTCCGTAAATAAATGTTCCCTTGCTTCCCTCTATAAAACTTAGTTGTCTTGGCCGATAAAAACTAACGTAATCTGTATTGTACGTATGGCTACCTGCTAGTAGTTGTAACATATAGTCAGTTTTTGTTACATCACTACTCCACTTTCCAAGCTCTGTCGTAAAAGTTCCGTGGCCAAAATAATTATTTTTTCTGCCAAGTACACCAAATAAGAAAGGTAATGACCCTGGTTCAACCATGTTGCGCTTTCTTATTTCATTTATAAGAGACGCTTTTAACTGTTCATCCCGAGTTTTTACCTCATTAGAGATGTTTTCAATTCGAGTTTCTATTTCTCCTATAATTGATGAGCCAGATGGTACATTATTAACAGCACGAAAATCTTCTACTAAACCTTTAAGACCATCTTTATGACTATTACTAATGCTATTTATTGCTGCAATATTGGCATTCTTTCTCGTATCAAGTAGTGATATATGTGAATCTGATGATGCTTTTAAAGTGTTTAAGGAATTGTCCCTAAGCTTGTTAATTTCATTGACAGAATCTGTTTTCGCTTCAGTTATTGCAGATATTGAATTTTCCTTATTGCTATTTATGTCACTTAAGTGCGTCCTTGCAGCGCTCAAGAGTTCTTTTAACTTACCATCTGTCATCTGTACAATTTCAGAAACCGCACTTTTGTCGATTATTGATTCCAGTGCTTTAGCAAGATATGCTAATTGATCTGGTGTACTGTTTACTGCTAAATCCCTAAGCCTTTCTTGTAGTGCATCAATTATTTCTTTTACTTTAGTCATTTGCGCAATATCAGAAATAGCTTTTTTATCTGCTATCAATTCCAGCGATTTTGCAAGATATGCCAGTTGATCAGCTGTGCTACTTACTGCTAAATCCTTTATCCTTTGATGTAACGCTTCTATTGCTTCTTTCATTCCCAAAAATTCAAAAAAGTTTCAAATCTAAATCGTTTAAAATTATTTTTTAGTTGATTATGCTCATCTTCTCTTTCGGTAATATCTTCATCTATTTTCTCAATTGTAGTACGGATACGTACCACATCTTGAACTGCAATATTTTCTGGATGAGGCAGTGGATATCCTCGTTTGGTTTGGTCAACAGTCATTATGTGACAATCACTCTGAGATTTTTTACCTTAGGGCGATAAACAACCGTTCCACTTAAAACTAATTTTATCCTTGTTTCATTGCCATTAAAGTTTGTCAGCACATGAGTTCTCTCTACCCAATTTTCTCCAATTGGTTTTCCTGATGTTAAATTTACTAATTGCCAATCCACATTTTTTTGCACATATGCTTTTACATCTGCAGTGCCAGGTATTAGCGCATCATACGTTATGGTAATTTTAGTGTTAGCTCCTGCTGTAATACTTCTTGTAACATAATCTCCAGACTCTGAAAGATTACCTAGAACTAGCTGTAACCCTGGATATAGCACTGGACTTTTTTCTTTTGACCCTTTTAAATTTGCCTTTACTGTTAACTCTCCAGATAGTCTTTCACGCAGCGCGAGCGGCAAGTTATCAGATAGAAAATTTTCTTTTCCTTCTTCATCTGTCAGAATAAATTCTACATTGGTATCAAATGCTACTTTTTCGACGTTCGTCAAAACAATTAAATCTGAAGTATTGGTTGCTGTAACTTTGCCAAGATCAATAACATGAGAATTTTCGCTAAATTTTGCAGCTAGTAATCGAAACGTTAAATCTAAATTTTGATGTGGAGTCCAGGTGCTTGCATTACTTGATGATAGTAATACTCCTACTTGATATGGCTGACTTGTTACCCAACGGCTATTTACTGCATCATATTTGCCAAGTTCTGCTATTTTTACTGCAGTACCAGGATCATCAGTAAGTAGCACTATTGCATACTCTTGTTCTGCATGGCAAAACACTGGTGACCACTCTATACGTGTTGCTGTGCCATCTACTTTTATATCTTTCGGCTCAATATAGCTTTCAGCAATAACAGTCTGCGATGGCATTCCCACTGCTGTTTCTCTAATCTGCACAACAACACGTTTTTTGCCTTTATTTATAAACCATAACTCTAGACCTCCTATGTGTCTGCTCTCATTTAAAGTAAATGTTTGCGCTAAAGGATCAACTCTTCTTGCTGCGATAATTCTTCTTCTCTCTTCTATGGTAATAGTTTTTTTACCAGTATAAGTTGCCTCTCCATAGCTTCCTTTATCACCATAAAACTGTACTAATTTAGTACCTGCTGGAATATTTGCTGGGATTTTTATTTTTCCACTTATTTGTCCTTGATTGTTAACTATTAACATATTTTTATGCTATAGGTTGAATAATTATTCCGTCAAATTTTATCTCTTTAAGCTTCTCACTTGGCTCAAAACCTTCAATTTCAAAATTCTGTACTGCTTCTCTCATAAATTCAGTTTCGTATGAAGTACTTGACAGCAGCTCTGTTGTTTCTTTAACATTAAATACTCTTGTTACTGGACTTTTCCAATTCGTGGTAACCTCCGTCCAGTGGTCTATATTTTTATTTAGAGTAATTTGTGCCGGAACTGGATCAAAAGCTTGATACGGGTTAATCTTTTCTCCTTTAGTCTGTAAAAGCTGCTCCAGTACCGGTTCAAGTTTATAAGGTAAAAGATAAGGTTCTTTACCTCTTTCAACATCAATAATTTCCACATCTATAGGTAAAATTAATTCTTTGTTTACTATTGCTGCAGACTGCGAAATTCCTTGATCGCGCATATCATCATCAAAGAATGAATCAACAAATACTCCTTTTTTGGTGGTAGGTTCTCTTGAATTTGCATCACTGCGTAAACGCTCCTGTGCAACCAGCGCATAAAGATCATTTATTCCTTTTTTCATTGCTTCAAGCTCATTCATCGGTACAGCATGAATAGCATTATTCACTATTTTTACCCCTTCGCCTTTTTTCCACGTCTGATGAATGTAGCAGAGCAAAAGTTGTCCACTAGGCGCTCTAGGCATTGATGGTCGCCAAGGGTGAGCTATGCCTTTTATTCTTCTTACCACTCCTTTGCTATCGATAGTAATTAAATCATAGCGGGGCATTTTCCAGGTGTAATCAACCAGAACCAAGCTGTTATCAACTGCACCTCTTACTTTACATCCCTCTTCGCTTATATCTTCAGGGCTTATATGAGTGCGGCAGCGATAGGTTATCAGGTAACTACTTCCAGGAGCTGGTTCTTTACCAGGTAATGACCAATCAACGTTTCCTGCGTTTAATTTGTAATCTATACTATTTTCATAAATAACATTGCCTTGTTTAACTTGAATAATCTCAAGTACTGCAGAGTCAGGAATAGCTCCAGAATATGAACCGTGAGTAACAGTAATAGTTTTTTGAACAGTTATGTCTACTTTTTTGATTTCACTTATTGGAAAATCATTAACCTTCAGTTCCATTACTCTTTGGCTATTTGGCTGAAAAGTATGTGGTTCTGATTCAACTGATTTTATATCCGGATCTTCATCAAAAGAAACACGAATACTGTGAGGAAG
>NZ_QPIP01000119.1 GCF_003344345.1 Wolbachia endosymbiont of Cylisticus convexus
TTCTGATTGTGTAACAGTACACAGATTACAGTTAGTGAATATGTTGAATGGATTGGAAGCATTTTTTGATTTTAAACTACAGTCAACATCCTAGTTCTGTAATTCTTGATATGATTTGGATCAAAAGCACTTTTGGATGTCAGGATACCGAAAATGATATGGAGTAGCTTACGCATTGCAGCTCCCACAATTGCCATATTATGCTTACCCTTCTTCTTTAGTCTTTGGCAAAAACTCACAATGATAGGATTGTGATTCTTGGCTACTATGGCAGGAAAGAAAAGGGCCTTACGTAATGTTTGTGAACCTGATTTACTTAATCTTGGTTTAGAATGTACAGATGAACCTGATGTTATATTTTTCGGTATAACTCCTGTATATGCTGCCAATTGCCTGGCATCTCTAAAAGCTTTTATGTCAGGGATTTCAGCTAAAATAGCCATTGCTGATTCCTCTCCTATTCCTGGAATAGTCAATAGAAGCTGAAAATTTTCCAACAATTCTTTGTGCTGCTTTAATAGTTTGCGTATGGAGTTTTTTATTATTTCTATTTTTTTAACTATATTCGTTGCAACAAGCATTTGCAACTTCTTTAGGCAGTCTCTCTTTTTTTTCTAGGTGGTTATTTACTAATTCTTTTAACGCAACTGAGCAACGATAAAGATGTTTTAATTTTTTCATTTCAGAAGAAGGTGGTGTCCAACGAGTTGGTTCCTGTCTTTGGCAATAATCAGCAATAATTTCTGCATCAGTCTGATCATTCTTTTGTCTTACGAGCTTACTCCTTGTATAAGATTTAATACAATAAGGATTTACAACACTAACAAAATGTCCAGCATTGTGCAGAAATTCAGCCAAAGCTTCGCTATAACAACCACATGCATGACTTTACTTCTTCCACATTATGCTTTTGTAGAAAACTCAGCAGACCTTGAAACCCAAGATCATCGTTCTTAAAGCTCCTTTTCCTAGTTTCACGCTTTTCTTTTTTACTTATGAATGAAAGAAAAACATCAAAGCGATCTTTTGATACATCAATTCCAAGAAAGTTGTTGATCATATATAACCCCATACGTTACCATTTAAAACGAAAAGTAAGGCTAACCTTGTGGATACAGAATTAGAGCCATTTAGGTCTTTCTACGATACCGTCCAGCCTATACTTTTGAGGAGGGAACTCTTATCTTTCTTACAGATTTTATATCTAAGAGGAGAAACAGAGTTCTTCCCTCCTCCACCTAATGCTTAAGCTTAAAACATTAGATGCTTTTTACAAGATACAAGAGGAGTAGAGGATATTCTGATAGCTTGTGTTGATGGTCTGAAAAGCTTTCCTACAGCTATAAATAGCTAAAGCGGAAGTGTATAGTGCATCAGACAAGAAATTCATTGAAATATGTATCCAGCAAAGATGTGAAAGTTTTTATGAATGATTTGAAAAAAATATATCGTGCTTCAAGTAAAGAAATTGCTGAAAATTACTTAGAAGAAAAATGGGGTGAAAAATATCCTTTAGTTTTGGCAGAATAATTGGGAAAACCTATCTGGTTATTTTAAGTATTCTGGTCCAGTTAGAAGGGTAATCTACACCACAAATCCCATAGAGGGACTACATAGACAAATTAGGAAATTCACCAAGACCAAAGGCTCATTTACTAGCATAAATGCCTTGTACAAGTTGGTATATTGTGCTATAAAAAAAGTAGAGCAAAAATGGATTATGGCTTTGCCTTTTAACTATATCTCAACTTGATATCTTTTTCCCTGATAGGTTAAAAATTGAGTTGAATTAAAAAATGCGGTTTGACACACTTCTTTGAACCATATGCGTCAAGTTAAGAGAATACGCCCAATATAGCAACCATTTAAGGTTTATTTATTATATTTATTTTTTAAGAAATCTTGATCTAAAATAAGATAATTTTTTTAAAAGAGTCTATAAATTACTAATTTTATCATTTAATATCTAAAATAATTTTTACCGCTTCTCTTCTTTCTTATGCCACTTTTCCTTAACTTGACGCCTATGGTCGGAAATACTGCCAACCACCATCCCTCCCTGCTTTGAGGTTTTCGATGTTCGTATCATTCAGTCTTAAATCTGGCCTATTATCAGCTCGACTTGCAGATCCTGAAGCTTCCGTAATCGCTTGATTATAGTAAAGATTACACTTATTTTTAAGCCTATGAGCCATTTTGTTTAACACTTTACTACAACAAGAAGGAGTCCTAGCACCTTTTTGATCAGAACTTAAATTTTGACAACTTTCTACATTAACACTTGCTTCACTCACTTTGTTTAACACATCAACATGATCATTAAACTTAGCAAAATACAAAGGAGTACATCTTTCGTTACCTATTGCATGAACATTTGCTCCTTTCTCTAACAGAACTTTCACCATTTCTGGATAATCATTATTGCGAATAGCATAATGCAAAGGAGTTCTTCCTTTAGAGTTTTCTGCATTAACATTTGCTTTATGCTCCAATAGTAATTTGACTATTTCTAAATTATCTTCCCAAACAGCAAGATGCAAAGGAGAATTTCCTTCAGAGTTTTTTGCATGAACATCTGCTCCATGCTTCAATAGTAATTTGACTGTTTCTAAATTACCTTTCCAAGCAGCAACATGCAAAGGAGTCTCTCTTTGCTCATTTTCTGCATTAACATCTGCTTTATGCTTCAATAGTACTTCAGCTACTTCTAAATCACCTTCCAAAGCAGCAAAATGCAAAGGAGTACATCCTTCAAAGTTTTTTGCATTAACATCTGCTCCTCTCTCTAATAGAACTTTCACCATTTCTGGATAACCATTGCAAGCAGCAAAATGCAAAGGAGTTTTTCTTTCAAAGTTTTCTGCATGAACATCTGCTCCATGCTTCAATAGTAATTTGACTATTTTTGAGCTACCTTTCCAAGCAGCAAGATGCAAGAGAGCACACCCCTCAGAGTCTTCTGAATCAACGCCTAATTCATGTTTCAATAGTGCTTCAGCTACTTCTAAATTACCTTTCAAAGCAGCAAAATACAAAGGAGTTTTTCCTTGCTTATTTTTTGCATTAACATCTGCTCCATGCTTCAATAGTAATTTGACTACTTCTAAATTACCTTTCCAAGCAGCAGCATGCAAAGGAGTATGCTCTTTATCATCTACTGCATGAACATCTGCTTTACGCTTCAATAGTGCTCTAGCTACTTCTAAATTACCTTCCCAAGCAGCAGTATGCAAAGGAGTATTTCCTTGCTCATCTATGGTGGGCTTTACCACTTTATCTTTATTACGTGGAAACATATTACCTCAAACTTAAGTTCTTACAACAGCTTTTACTGTACGAGAGGTTAATAAATAAAGTCAAGACAATAATTCAATAAAAATATACTATAAATTAGCGTCATAAAAGGTTTAATTGTTTACTTTTTCAAAAAACACAAAAATAGTGCGCATGTTTGTGAGAGCGCGTTGTATAAAAATAAGGTTATGGAAATAAAAGCACAAAATTATTGTAACAAAGCTAAGCAGATTAGTTCATACAAAAATTTAGTCTAAATTGGCCAATTAATCACTTAAAATCCGTATCCGTTCAGGCAATGGCGTCAACTTAAGGAAAAATATCAGCGATCGTGTATAAAATTTCTCTCTGAAG
>NZ_QPIP01000120.1 GCF_003344345.1 Wolbachia endosymbiont of Cylisticus convexus
CTATTATGGACCCTGAAATTGCCTCTGACAAGCAAAGCATTGTTGATGTTCTTTGCAAGGACTCTATTGGTAATAGATTTGTCATCGAAATGCAGCTCGCTCGTGATAAAGGCTTTGAAAAACGTGCTCAACTTTATGCTGCTAAGGCTTACTCACGGCAATTAGATAAATCTGGTAATTACATTGATCTTCAGAAAGTCTTCTTTATTGCTATTTCCAATTGTAACCTTCTGCCTGAAGAAGTTGACTATATTTCTACTCATAATATACGTGATATCAAAACCAATGGCCATTACTTAAAAGATCTACAATTTGTCTTTATTGAATTGCCTAAATTTGCAAAAAATAAAGTAGAGCAGTTAGAGAGTACGACAGAAAGGTGGTGCTTCTTTTTTAAATACGCAGAAGAAACAACTGAAGAAGATTTGAAAAAGATAGCAGCAGAAGCTCCGATAATAAAGTTAGCATATGATGAATTAGACAGATTTCGCTGGAATGAAAAAGATTTGATCGCATATGAGGAAAGAATATTGAGTGTACAGAAAGAGAAGGCTATTTTGGAACAAAAACTCGATGATGCTAAACATGAAGGTAGACAAGAAGGTAGACAAGAAGGCATCCAAATCGGCCATGAAAAAGGTAGAGCAGAGGGTGAAAAACAAGCTAAGATAACAGTTGCAAAGAATCTACTTAAAGCAGGGGTTTCTATTGATGTCATAGCTCAAACTACTGGTCTTACGGCTGATGAAGTTAAAGGCCTAGGTTAATTCTATCTCCGGATGAATATCTTTGTATTAGACGAAAATCCTATAATTGCAGCACAAATGTTATGCGATAAGCATATAGTAAAAATGCCATTAGAAACTGCTCAATTACTTAGTAATGTTTTTTCAACAGCATTAAAAGTGCCAAATCCTTTTGTTAGTGTTATAGATCAGGATATAGAAATTCCATATAAACTTACTCATAATAATCATCCTTGTTCTTTGTGGGCTAGGCAATCAAAAGGGAACTTTTATTGGTTGATAGAGTACGGAAAAGAATTATGTAAAGAGTACACTTTGCGATACAAAAGAAAACATAAATCAGAGGAAGTAATAGATTGGTGTGAAGGATTTACTCATTTTTCAATCAACTGATATGCAAGCTTTTATACAAGCACTGCCGGATCAGTATAAATGCAGCAGTGCTGTGGAAGCTTATAGGGGATATTATCTCAAGGAAAAGATGAGATTTGCTAAGTGGGAAAATGGCAGAGAAGCACCAGATTGGATAATCTGCTACACAATACCACAGCTATAAATAGAGAAGCCATCCAAATCGGTCATGAAAAAGGCAGAAAAGCAGAGAAAATCGAAGTTGCAAAAAATTTACTCAAGGCCGGTGTTTCTATTGATGCTATTACTGAAATCACTGGCCTTTCGGTAGACGAAATCAAAGAGTTAAGAAATTAATACTATCAAATTAGAAGCTTTGAGCTAAAGTAGAATGATTAAAGACAGAAACATTACAAAGATCTCTCTTAGACTGAGAGTTTTCTTTAGCATGTTTTAGTTTTTTAAATATTTCAGTGTCTGTACCTATATTCTTCTCCGCATAATCATGTAAGAGCTGCAATACCTTTCCACCAGCTTTAATAGCAATTTTAATAGTCGTATTTTCGTCATTACCATCTGGAGAGTAGTTTAAGCTTGGTTTGAAACCGTACTCAATTTTTGATTCTAGTAGCTCTTTTATCTCTTTAAGCAATTTATCTAGCTTATTTTCATCTATTTCTGCTGCTTGTTTTATCAGATTAAACAATTCATTATCTTGAATTAATTTTTGAAGAACTTTTCTTCTGTCTTCTTCCTTTTCAACAGACGAAATCTTTACACAACTAACATTAATATTTGGGTTAGCAAGCAGAAGGTTAGCTACCTCAGGACAATGATTTAGTGTTAACGACAAAGGAGTTAAACCTTGACTACTCTTAGCATTAACATCAGCTCCATGATTCAGAAGAAGCTTAACCATACTACCATAACCGCCTTGTGCTGCAAAATGCAAAGGAGTAAAATCATCATCTTTCTGGAAAGGAGTTTTACCATTACTAGTCTTAGCATTAACATCAGCTTTATGGTCCAGAAGAAGCTTAACTATATCATCGCAACCACTTTGTGCTGCAAAATGCAAAGGAGTAAAATCATCATCACCCCTAGCATTAACATCAGCTTTATGATCCAGAAGAAGCTTAACTATACCACCGTAACCTTCCTGTGCTGCTACCAATAAAGGAGTTCCATTACTCTTAGCA
>NZ_QPIP01000121.1 GCF_003344345.1 Wolbachia endosymbiont of Cylisticus convexus
GAGCTATACATAAGGAAATAATAAAACCCCAAAACCTATTAATATCCATTTTGAAATACTATATGCAATGTGTCTATCTATAGCGTACATCTCATGTAAGAATGTTGCAGACCATGCATCTGTAAAGCCTTCTAATGGCCCAATCATAAAACCGCCGAATAAGCTTATCAATAAAATATCTTTATTGAATATAACCTTGCTTAAATTTCCAATATTTATTTTGTCTGAGGTACCAACTCTAGGTATAGACACAAAGGTAGTTAAAGCAAGCAATAATCCGGTTATTATAAATACAGTAAGTCCACCCGAATTCATCAAATAAGATATGTAATGGTTTAGTGGCAAATATACCACCTAAAATGCCAATAATAGCTGATATGCTAAACATCACAGCGAATTTTTCTCTATGGTAATAGATACTTATTATTTTAAAAAGTCCAAGTACTGAAGCAGAGGATCCAATGCCAGTGATTATTCTTCCAACAATAGAATAACCCCAATTGCTAGAACTAACCAAAGGTAAAGCACCCAAGGATGTTAGTGCAATACAAATCGGTACAACAACTTTAGAACCAAATCTATCTAAGAGAATACCTACAGGAATATGTGCTAATACATAGCCTGCATAGTATAACCCACCAAATTGCCCTATTTCTATTGCTCCTATATTAAACTTTATTGTCAATTCAGAAACTACGACATTTGGAATCATGCGTAATATATATTGGTATGCATAAAACAATGATGCTAATAACCATATTAAAAAGTTTCTTTATAGCATCACCTTTGTCTGAAACCTGGGATTATAAGTGCTTTAGTTACGGAAAGCAATATTCTTATGAATATCTATTTTAATTTATTGAAATTTATAACAGAGTTAAATTTATAGCTACTATGCATCAACTAAATCTGATGTACATCTCCAGAAAATAGGATACCGATTCTAAGAACCTATTTAAAATTTTAAAAGATGAGCTTGGTTGCTGGAGATGGTTATATTATCTAAGTTTTTAGTAATATTTTATATAAAATTAATGAAAAATCTTCATCGAAAATTATTTCAAAAAAAATTCTAAATATGACTTAACAAATGTTAAAAGTAGTATTTACCTTCATTAAGTTGGGTTCTTGTGTGAAAGCAAAAGATGCTTAATTTGTAATGCACTGATGGATATGGCTGAGCTTCTTATAGGGTGATTGATACGAGTGGTGGAGCATAGTTAAGGTTTGCATGCAGCGCATATGAAATCAGTGGTATATTCATTGTTTATGTATAAGGGAGGGTGAAATGGGTGTAAATCAAATTTCTAATGCATACAGAATTAGTAACAGGGTTGTAAGTTGCGACGAAGTAGCTTTTAGTGTTGTGTGCTATGCTGCTGAGAGTGGTAACTTGGATCTAGTTAAGTACTTAGGAGATAAAGGGATAGACTTTAGTGCTGCAGATACAGGTAGTAATACATTTATGCTCTGTGCTGTTAAGGGTGGTAATTTGGATCTAGTTAAATACTTCGTAGGTAAAAGGGTAGGCTTTAGTAGTAAGGATGTAAATAGTGGGGCACTTATATACTATGCTACTAAGAATGGTAATTTGGAGTTGGTTAAGTACCTAGTAGAGGAAGTTGGAGTTAGTGTCAAAGGTGCTTTCTATTAGATGTCTCTGCAACATGCTGTTGTCAATGATAATTGGGACTTGGCTAAATACCTAGCAAGTGGAAAGAGAACTAGTGTTAAAGGTGCTTTCTATCAAATGTCTCTGTACCATGCTGCTAGGAGTGGTAACTTGGGTTCAGTTTTGTATCTCGTAGAGGAAAAGGGAGTAGATATTAATGCTAGAGATGTGGGTGGTGAAACGCTTTTGCACTATGCTGCTAAAAGTGGTAATTTGGATCTGGCTGAATATTTTGTAGAGAAAGGGCTAGCTTTTAATGCTAAAGATAAGAGTGGTAAACACTTCTATACTATGCTGCTGAGAGTGGTAATCTAGATCTAGTTAAAGTACTTAGGAGATAAAGGGCTAGCCTTTGATAGCTGTAGATAAGAGTGGTAAAACACTTCTACACTATGCTGCTGAAAGTGGTAACTTGTATCTAGTTAAGTACTTAGGAGATAAA
>NZ_QPIP01000122.1 GCF_003344345.1 Wolbachia endosymbiont of Cylisticus convexus
TGGCTTTGTTGCATCACTCAAGAGAAAAGAACTGGCAGTTACTGACAAAATTCATTATAGAATAGCCATTTAACCATTGAAGAAAAAATATGCCACAGCAAATGAAAGTCAGTAACTGCAATGAATATAACAAATTTCTCCAAGAAAGAGGAAATATTTTTCATTTTATTAATAGAAAATTGGTACGAACATGGTCCAAAAGTGTTCGGTGGCAACAATATTTACAGTGATAAAGTTGTGATTTTAGTGCATATAGTCGCTAGTCTCTTTAGAATTGGCTTAAGACAAACGGTAGGGTTTATAAAAGGATATTTGCAGCAAGTAGGAAAAGGCTTAGCAGTCATTAGCTATTCGCAGGCTTCAAGAAGGTTTAAAAAACTCAATATTAAGATCAATGATTGCAGAGTTGACAAAAACAATATGGAAGATATTGAAATTGCCATAGACAGTACAAGTATCAGTATTTATAATAATACCCCTGGTCACAGTAAGGAAAATAGTAAAGATAGAAAGTATCGCAGCTATGAACAGACAAGAAAATTGCATGTAATGTTGAATATAAATAGCAAAAACGCCATAGCTGTAAAATACAGTAACGGTGTCTACTCTGATCACTTGTGATCTGCTAAAAAAAGTTGATTTTCAGCATGTCGTAAAAGTACTATATGCCGATAGGGCGTACGATAGGCATAAGCTTTATAAATTATGCAAAGAATATAATATAAAAGCAAAAATTCTACCAAAAACCTGTGCAGCAGAGCATTTAAAAATAGACTACATGTCTGATAGGAACACTGCTATTAGGTTAATCAAATTACATAATGAAGATGGTATGAAGAAGTGGAAAGAAAAAGTAAATTATGGAAAGAGGTCATATATTGAGGTTTTTTTTTCGCGACTAAAACAAACATTTGGGTTTAGCTTTAGAAATAAATCCGAAGTAAATCGTGAAAAAGAATTGCTAATAAAATGCTACTTACTCAATAAATTTATTGAAATTGGCGTCGCTAAATTTGAGATAGCTTCATGAATTTATTATACATTATCTACTATCCAAAGAGCGATGCAACAAAGCCATCCCAGTGTCACGCACTGGGATGACAACAAAGAGGCTGACACCACCGTAAAGTAGATTCCACTAACACTATAGGAGACCAACATGAACTTTTTAAAATTTATCGAACTATGCTTTCAAACGGTGATGCCGGGATGTGAGTATAACAATTATCAGTATATAAAAATTATAGCAGACAGGCTTGAAGCAGCAGGCACTGGTGAAGTGAAGCGAATAATATTCAATATGCCTCCGCGCTCGATGAAGTCTATGTGCGTGAGTGTTGCATGGCCCGCATGGATACTAGGGAATCAGCCAACTGCAAGAATAATAGTTGCAAGCTATTCTCAGCGGCTTAGCGAAAAGCATTCGCTCGACACCAGGTGCGTAATGCAGTCTAGTTGGTATAAAGCGCTATTTCCAGAGGTAGAACTATGCAAAGACCAAAACACTAAATACAAATTTCAAACAGTACAGAGAGGATGCAGGATTGCAACATCTGTTGGTGGAACACTGACTGGTGAAGGTGGTGATTTTATTGTCGTGGATGATCCACTGAGTTCCTCTCAAGCTTTGAGTGAAACGTTTAGAAAACGTGCCACAAACTGGTTCGATCAGACTCTAATAACCAGGCTCAATGACAGGAAAAAAGGAGTTATCGTTGTTGTAATGCACAGACTACATCAGGAGGATTTAACCGGGCATCTTCTCTCCAAACCGAAAAATATATGGCATCATGTTTGTTTACCAATGATTTCTGAAAATAAGGAAATTATCTATTCAATCAAAAGATCAATTCTCCCTTCTCCTGTTCCTATTATTCAAGTAACTACAAATGAGTGCAAAAGCTCAACAGGCGCTACATCTTCAAGGATTTTATACTTAAAAAAGGAAGGTCAGCTGTTATATCCCCTCGATGTAGGAGAAATTGAAATGATAAAGGCTGAACTTGGGAATTACGCTTTTGCTGCCCAATATCAACAAAATCCTCTGCCGCTTTCAAGTGGTATAATTAAGCAAGAATGGTTGAAACGCTATAGAAATTTTCCTGACAATCTCTTACATATAACTCAGAGCTGGGACACTGCAGTTTCAATAAACGATTCTAGTGGCTTTAGTGTCTGCACCACCTGGACAAAGGTGGATAATAAGTTTTATTTACTCAATGTGTACCGTGCAAAGGTTGAGTATCCAAAACTTAAAGAACAAGTTCTATCACTAGCTGCAAGGTGGAAGCCACACGCAATTTTAATCGAAGCAAAAACAAGCGGTCAACAATTGATTCAAGAGCTAAAGGCAATACCTGTTATCGAGATAGTGCCGCATAACAGTAAACTCGCTCGATTCCACCAGATTGTTCCGATAATAGAATCTGGCAAGGTTTTTCTGCCGCATCAAGCAATATGGCTCAGCGATTTTGAGTATGAAATTTTAATGTTTCCAGAAACTCGCCACGACGATCAAGTCGACAGCACTGTGCAATACCTCCAGTGGATGAGAGATAGTAGCTCGCGAGTTGCAGCTATACGAACATTGTGATTCAATTTGCTACCCACAATTTCGATTATAAGCTCATTTAAAATAAATATTTATTTTCTAGTATAATATGTAATAGTTAGATATTTTATTCTAGTTTAAAGGTAAAGTTATGGCAAAAGGATATGAAACACTGAAAAAAGTACTGAGTATCATTAACGATAAGAGAGATTTAGATAAAGATAATATAATTGAGAAAATAGAAAAAGAACTAGAGAAAGAGGATCAAGATCTACATAAAGAGTGGATTGATAATAAATTTGATGTAAATCATGAATTTGCCTCAGATCATCCTAAATACTTAAAGTTTACGTTATCAAGGATAGCTGCTGAGGCAGGCTATACAGATATATTAGACGCTCTAATAGCATCAAGAGCAAACATTAGAGATAAGAGTGGAAAAGGTTGGACTCCTGTATTAAATTTAGCAGCTAAACATGGCCATATAGGAACAGTAGAAGCTTTATTAAAGATCGAAGGAATTAAAGTTGATGAAAGATACCGTCTTGCGAGTCAACAAAAAATTGCATCATAAAATCAAATGTTGATTTTAAAGTACTAAACCTTCAGTCAGCTTCCTAGTCCTATAGTTGTTGATATGATCTGGATCAAAAGCCTTTCTTGAACTTAAAACACCAAAAACTATATGGAGTAACTTACGCATTGCAGCTCCTACAATGGCCATATTATGCTTGCCTTTCTCTTTTAACCTTTCGCAAAAAGTCATAATAATAGGATTGTGATTCTTAGCTACTATAGCAGGAAAGTAAATTGCCTTACATAATGTTCGTGAACCGGTTTTGCTTAATCTGGGCTTGGCATGTACAGATGAGCCTGATGTTATATTTCGTGGTATAGTTCCAGCGTATGCTGCCAATTGCCTGGCATTTATAAAAGCTTTTATGTCAGGAATTTCAGCTAAAATAGCTATTGCTGATTCCTCTCCTATGCCTGGAATAGTCAATAAGAGTTGAAAATCTTCCAACAATTCTTTATGTTGTTTTAATAGTTCACGTATGGAGTTTCTTATTATTTTTATTTCTTGTTCTATGTTCATTGCAAGGTTTTCCCAAGCGTTTGCGACTTCTTTAGGCAGTCTCTCTTTCTTTTCTAAATGATTATTTACTAATACTAATTCATCTTTTAATGCAGCTAAACAACGATAAAGATGCTTTAATTTTTTCTTTTCAGAAGAAGGTGGTGTCCAACGGGAAGGTTCCTGTCTTTGGCAATAATCTGCAATAATCTCTGCATCAGTCTGGTCATTCTTTTGTCGTACAAGCTTACTCCTTGCATAGCATTTTATGCAATAAGGATTTACAACACTAACAAAATGTCCAGCATTGTGTAGAAATTCAGCAAGAGCTTCACCATAACAACCTGTAGATTCCATACAGGCTTTTACTTCTTCTACATTATGTTTTTGCAAAAAGCCCAGTAAACCTTGAAATCCTGAATCCTCGTTTTTAAAACTCCTTTTCCTAGTTTCACGTTTCCCTTTTTTACTGATGAATGAAAGAAAAACATCAAAGCGTTCTTTTGAAATATCTATACCCAGAAAGTTGTTGATCATATATAACCCCATACGTTACCATTTAAAACGAAAAGTAAGGCTAACCTTGTGAATACAGAATTAGAACCATTTAGGTCTTTCTACGATACCGTTCAGCCTCTACTTTTGAGGAGGGAACTCTTAACTCTCATACAGATTTTATATCTAGGAATGAACACAAAATTTTTCCCTTCTCCACCTAATGCTCAAGCTTAAAACATTAGATGCTTTTTTCAAGATACAAGGAATGG
>NZ_QPIP01000123.1 GCF_003344345.1 Wolbachia endosymbiont of Cylisticus convexus
CCTTACTATTACCCATAAGTATAAAGTTCAGTAGCAAGCCTCCATCCTTCTGATAAATCAAAGAGACGTCTCCATCCTTTCCAAAGGGTAATAGGTCCAGGTTCTGGGTCATTTTTTCTGGCTAAGTGGCCTCCAAGCTGAGCAATCCATGAAACAACCTCTTTTATAGTAGGAGTTACATTTGGGCATTTGTGTATTTTCGCGTATAAAACTTTCCACTCTTCTTCAGCTAATAAAGTAGTGCACGGTAGTGTTGGATTGGTTCTTGCAATTGTTGTAATAAAAAAAATTCTCCAAGCAATAACACTCATAACCGTTAAATACCTCATTAATCTTTCTGCTGTTTCAAGTCTACATTCTTCAACTTTAAGGCCAGATTTTAAAATTTTATGAAGTATCTCTATCTTCCATCTAAGACAATACCAACTAACCTTTTCAACTGCCTCATCAAAAGTATTGACAGGAAGATTCGTTAAAAGCATCCACTCTAGCGGACTTGCTTCAGGAGGACAGAACAACATAAACTGCATAAAGTGGTAGGTTATATAACTCTTTATACCTTATGTGCCTTTTAGGCGGATCCATCATAAACTTCCCAAACTTAACCTCTAAACATGCTGTTCTTTTTGGCTTATTATCTCTTGCAGGGATTTCAATTTCTATTGTACCAATGCTAGAGAAGTCTTCAACAAATTTCCATAATTTTTGTTTATCGTTGGAAAATCTGGATTTTCTATTTATATCTCGATCTTTGGAAGCTCTTACTAAAACTGCTGAGTTAAGATTACGTGCAAGTTCAAAAAATTCATAAATATCTGCCTCTCTATCACATACAGTTATAGCTTCAGTTTTAGTTGAGTCTATAATGCTATCTGTTTTCTTTAGGCTTTCTAGCCACTTTATACTTTCTTTATCTTCAATATGTGCTCTTTTACGATTCCTCTCTTTTAGCTCTTTGGCTTCTTCAGAAACAGGTGGTCTCGAGTAAATTTTTTGATCTAGTATTCCTAATGCCAAGCCTTCTGTACTAACAGCAAAAGCTGTATGCAGCATAACACCCTTACTACGTTTTCTTGAGATAATTCCCAACCCACTTGTTTTTTTATGGCCCGTGTATGAAATACAA
>NZ_QPIP01000124.1 GCF_003344345.1 Wolbachia endosymbiont of Cylisticus convexus
TTCCTTTCAACGATTTTTATCATTATATGATCCCCTTACTCGTTGAAAAAACAATTTTCCTCTTTGGCTTCATACCTGCAACTTTTAACTCAGCCTTAATTCGTTGTCTTAAATTCAATAAATCATTTATATCTACTTCTGCATAACGGACAACATGGTCACCATATGCAATTGATACTACTCTTTCTCCACTTTGTAGCTTCTTTATTGCTTGTTCAACTTGAGACAAATACTCTTCGTTATACATTTTCCAACCACTTACTCTGTCTTACTTTTTTAGGCTTTTTACTTTCCATTTTTCCACTCAAACTATTCCATTTACTCTCTGGCCATCGATCAATCCCAAGTGCAATAGATGCAGCTCTGGCATAAATCCGGCAATCTAGTACCTCATTTCTTTCTCTTACCTTTTGCCACTCTTGTTTGGTGTAGCCTTTTACTACCTTGCTGACTAATTGCTCTGCCGTTAGCTGTTTGAAATATTCAGGTGCATACTCCGGAAAATGACAGTATCCTACTGGAGCTTCTTCACCTTCTTTTAAAATATTAAGCAATTGAAAAAGCTCTGACTTTAATATCGATACTCCTACTGGCCAGAGCTTTATTCCTCTTTTCAGCTTTTGCCCTCCAACTGTTATATCAACTCTACTTGGGCTGCTAAGTGGCACTAGGGCTTTATTTACACCTTTCACTGCCATTACTCTTCCAGATCCTTGATGACTTCTCACCCAGTTGTAAACTTCCTGCGTTGCATACCCTGCATCAACTGCCATCATGCTTATCATATATTCAAGACCATTTTCACCGATAAAATGATGATTAAGTAATTCTGAAAGCTTTCCCCATACTTCCCTACCTCCTGTATCTCCTTCAAATACTTGGTAGTCTATTGACCAATTTTCTCTGCCTTTTCCCCAGGCTACAACTTCTACTTCTAAACGATCTTTTTGAACATCTACTCCTGCTGTGAGAACTACTTCGCCTTTTGGTACTGTGCCTACGGGAAAAAATTCTCTCCTGTTAAATAATTGCTTCCAATCGGTACTTCTCCTTTGTCTACCCAAGTTTCTCCTAAAGTGGTATTTATCCAAACTTTTAGTAATTGTTCACTTTCCTTTGCATGGAGAAAATCCTCTACTGCTTGTTGCCAACTATACCAGCCAACTGGACTATAAAGACTTGAAAGATGAAATCCTTTTTTCTCACCTTTTACTCTATTAGTAGGCCTCCATTCTCCACGCTCAAGCATCTCTGTCTTTTGATGATTTTCTATCTTTTTACCACATTCTATACATATATAGTGTGCTGTATTTGGATTTTTATCTTCCCATTTTATTTGTGACCATTTTAATATTTGGTAATAATTACAATGCGGACATGGTACAAAAAAATATCTCTTATCTGTTGCTTCAAATTCTTTCTCAATTCTGCTTATTCCATGGTGTTGATACTAAAAAAATCTTTCGCCGTGCAAATGTATTAGTTCGAGCAATACTGAGCAGTACTGGATCTCCTTCTCCACCTGAGTCTCCTGGATAGGCGTCTATTTCATCAAGAAAGAGATATTTTACTGGCATAGATCGGAGGCTTACACTGCTGTTTGCTCCGGTTATTACTACTATTCCACCTTGAAATTCCTTACTCTGCACAGTATTGCCTGAGTCTCTTGACCTTGGGTCTTTTACTTTACTTTTTAAACATGGCGTACTCTCTATTAACGGCGCAAATCTTCCCTTTGACCAACGTTTTCCCATCTCAACTGTAGGCTGTACTACTAGCATTGGACCTGGTGTTTGATCGATAATATAGCCTATCCAATTATTTCCAGCCTCTGTTCCTCCAATTTGTGCCCCCTTCATAAACACTACTTTTTCAATCGGTGAAGAGGGTGATAGAGAGTCCATGATTTCTTTAAGGTATGGCGTTCTCTCTGTTCTCCATTTACCTGGCTCTGATGTTGCAGTTGCTGCTAGAACTCGATACTCATTTGCCCACTCTGATACTTTAAGTTGCGGATCTGGTTTTAAACCTTCAGAAAAAGATGTGGCATATATCATATTGCTAGCTCTTCACCATCATTAGATAACATCACTTAAATTAGGACTACTTGTTTTCTCACTTTCAAGTTCAGTAAACATTTTCTTTTCAAGTGCTTCTTCTATATACTTCTGAATTAAATTACTCATCATTATTGCAGCTATGAGCGCAACTATTCCCACCATTACTGCAGCTATAATGTTAGGGTAAATTCCCACTATCACTATTGCACATACTGTTATAGAAACACAGACGATATTGATATATTTCTTTATTTTTTTGTCTGCTATTTTCCTTTCTTCAAAATATTTATTGCTCAATAAATGAAATGTTGGAAAGTTCTTCTGTCTTCCAAATAACACTATTTCCTTCTCTTTGCTCAGTAATTTTATTAATTTTGCGTTATTTGTTGTTATTGCGTACTGAAAAACATCTGTAGCATCCGCTCCTTTTTTTAGTAGTGATTTTACTATCTTCAGGTTCCTATTCTTTGCTGCAAGATATATCGCTGACTCCCCATTCTCATTTATAGCATCTACTTCAATTCCCTCTTCCAAAATCTCTCCTAGAAGCTCTCCGTATCCTTTTTTTGCTGCTAAGTGAAGTAAATTGTTCTTCTCTACTCCATACCTATTACTTATTAAAGCTTTTACTATTTCAGATTTGTTCTCTTCTTTCGCATAACAAAATGGTGTCTTGCCATTATCATCTTTAATCAAAGGATCTATGTCTTCTCGGGTTAGTAATACTTCTACTGTTTTAAGTCTTTCAGCGTAATGTAGTGGTGTTTTATTTTCATAATCTTGTAAGTTGACCCCAGCATTAGGAACATTTATTAAGCATCTTACAATATCTAAACATAAGTCCCTTTCATCGTAATTACTACTACTTATAGCTACGTGCAAAGAAGATAATTTCATTGCATTTCTGCCGCTACCAGCTATATTGACATCCGCACCAAGATTTGAAAGTAATTTTACTACTTCTAGCTTCTTGTTGTTTACTGCATAATGAATTGCTGCATGATTTCTCACATCAAGAACATCTTTGTCCGCATTTCCTTCTCTAATTAAAATTTCTACTATTTCTTCATGTCCAGCTCCTGCCGCTAAGTGTAATGGTGTATGTAGTAAAGCATTCTGCTCATTAACATTAACCCCTTTGTTAAGTAAAAACCTTACAGCATTTGCTTCATTCAACATCGCAGCTAAGTGAAGCAAGCTATCTCCCTCTGATCCATATTTATGATTGATTAGTGCTTGTAATACTTCTTCTCTTGCACAAGAGAGCGCACTTTTACCATCATCGTCAGCGATCAGTGGATTAATATTTTTCCTGTTCAGTAAGAGTGCAACCATGCTAAGCTCGTTAATTTCTACTGCATAATGCAGCGGTGTCTTTCCATTTAATCCTCTAACGTTTACATCCACTCCGGGCTGATTAATGAGACACTTTATTAATTCTAAACTTAAGTGAGCAGACATTTTATATTTAAAATTTAGTGTTAGATAATTCTTCAAGCGAGTTTGTAATCTCTTCAGTTAGCGCCATATGAATCTTTTCAGTGTCACTCAGTGATGCAAGCAGCGCTGAAACTCTATTTGGAATATTAAGCAGATTATTACGTACAACCCTTGCTACATTAAATGCATCGCGCTTTACTTCCTCTACTGCTACAAGTTCTCCTATCTCAGCCTTAGCTTTCGCCTCAAGAAGTTTACCTCGCTCCATTTCATTTTTTATTCGCGTTTTAAGCAACATCGTGGAAAGTTTTTCTCCGCTTTCTGAATAGTTTTTTCTTCTCAGTGGTTGACTTGGATCTCTGATTGTTTCTATAGCCCTGTTTGCTTGTTCTCGGTCAATGAGTCCATCCTCCAACTCAACTATTCCTTTTTTTACTAAATAACAGACATATTGCTTTGATACTCCTATCTCTCTTGCCCATTCTGTTTGTGTGATTTTTTCCACTCTTTTTGCCTCTTTTCTACGAATTTTCTTCTTGAATTTCTGCAAAAGTTTTACCAGTACTGGCTAAAAGGGCATCTCTTCCGGTATATATTTGCCAACGTTTTATGGTTACATCTACAAATTTTGAATCTAACTCTATTGTCCTACAAATTCTTCCTGTTCTCTCACATGCAATCAGTGTACTTCCAGAGCCGCTAAATGGATCAAGAACTATGTCTCCTGATCTGCTGCTGTTTACTATTGCTCTCTCCATTAGCTCTACTGGCTTCATCGTTGGATGTAGTGTATTATGTGTTGGCTTATCATAAAACCACAGGTCACTTTGATTTCTACCTCCATGCCACTCACGTTTATTGCCGCTTTTCCATCCATAGAGCATTGCTTCGTATTGTCTTTGATAATCAGATCTGCCTAGCGTAAAATGATTCTTTGCCCAAATGATAAATGTTGACCATTTTCCTCCTGCCTCCTCAAATACTTTTTGCAACGTTGAAAACTCTGATGATGATATGCAGATGTAAATTGCACCTTTCGTATATGCTAAAATATGGGAACAGATGCCATAGAGAAAAAGCTCATACTTTTCACCTTGATTATCATTTAATACCTTTTTGTCTTGGCTATTACCATAATCAACGTTATATGGAGGATCACAAACAGTAATGTCTGCCATTTTATCATCTAACAGCGCTTTATATGATTCAACTACAGAGCTATCACCACAATAGATTCGATGATCACCTAAAATCCATAAATACCCTGGTTTTGTTATTTCTACCCTTTTTTCATCACCAACCAAGTCAGAAAAATCTTCTTTTTCACTATCTAAATCATCAAGGAAATGTTGAACTTTTTCTAATTCAAATCCAGTCATTTTAAGATCAAACTGTAAATCTTCTAACTCTTGAATTTCTACTTTCAAAAGCTCATCATCCCACTTTGCCCAATTAGCTGATTGATTTGCCAGTAATCGAAAAGCTTTGGTTTGTGGTTCATTTAGATTATCACTTAAGACCACTGGAATACTTTCCATACCAAGTTTTCTTGCTGCTTTAAGTCTTAAATGACCATCAACCACAGTTCCATCGCTTTTTGCAACTATTGGTATACGAAAGCCAAATTCCCTGATTGAAGCACACATTCTATTTACTACGTCATCATTTTTACGAGGATTACGCTCATATTCAACTAGATTTCGAATAGGATAGTAGTGGATTGCTAAATTCATATAATTGCTATACTAATTAAAAAGTTAATAATTAAAATATCTCTGACGCTAAAGAAGGCCTGGGGTCATACCCACCAAACCCGCTAGCCTAGCTGAAAGGACCCACTTTTTATGGAGTTTTTAATACATTAAAATCTTTACTAAAATTCATAACGTAGAACATCAAAGCTAAAGCATCGGCCTCATTATCATCTCTAGGTGAAAAACTTTTTTCACGTATCGCTTCAATAACTTCACTCTTACTTGCATTGCCTTTGCCTGCTATAAAGCGTTTTATAGTTTTAACATTAACACCTTTGTA
>NZ_QPIP01000125.1 GCF_003344345.1 Wolbachia endosymbiont of Cylisticus convexus
CTACAGAGTAGGGCAAAGAATAAGAGAATGGAGATTGATAAAAAGGTATACTCAAAAAGATTTAGCAAACAAAGTTGGTTTAACACTCAAGGAAATACACGAGTATGAAATAGGATACACTGCCATATCATTTGACAAATTATATCAAATAGCAGAAGGATTATCAGTGAATATTAAAGTTCTGCTGCCTAAAACAAGGGAAAGCAAAGAGGAAAATAAGCTATTGAGTTTAATGGATGAGTACAGAGAACAAGAATCATTAGATGCGTTAGTTAAATCTCTATCTGAAGATATGAAAAGCGGCAAGGAAAAAGTTAAAAAAGCAGAGAAAGTCAGGGTTGCAAAGAATCTATCAAAGGCAGATATTTCTATTGACATTATTGTGCGAGCAAGTGGCCTAACTGCTGATGAGTTGGGTGAGTGTCCAAAAATGAATTGACTTGAATTCTGGATTAAAAACAGGGTACTCAGAGATATTATATTAAGATATAAGCAAAAGTAATTGTTTATTTAATAAATCTATTTGCCATCTCTGAAAATTTGCTTAGATTTCGCTTGTTCAACAGATACCTCTTCTAGTTTTTCTGGCTCAGCTTCGGGTCTTGCAGCCAATTTGCATTGTTTGATAACTTTCTTTAACGTTTTTACTGCAATAAAATTAATACTGAAAACACATGCCGAAGTTATGGCTAAGGCTGGAAAAGGGGCCAAATTAAACATCGGCAAAATTGCCACAATCGTGCCAGAAGTCAGTAAAAGCGCTAACTTTTTGCTTCCAATGATCTTATTTTTTTTAACCTTTATTGGGTTTAATTTTTTACTTTTGCTTTTAGCTTTTTGAAGCCTTTTTTGAACGTATTGCCCTTTTTTAGCTCTTTTTTTACGGGTTTTGCTTTCTTTATTTTAAAGCTTTTTATTTTTTCTTTTATTCCTTTTTTATCTTTTTTTGCTTTAGAGGTTTTCTCCATCATCTTTAGAGGTTGCTCATGTAGCGGTTTTGGCTTATCGTTTGAAGTTTTAGCTTCTTGGCCATTAGTATATTTTTCGGACGAAACTATGTTTTTTAAACCTTTCTTTGCTTTGTGGTATAATTTCTTTAGTTTGCTTGGCATTTCAAAAATTTATCTATTACTTCCTGGTTGTCCTCTATCATTGCATTTGCTTCTTGCTGAAGACATTTAATATTTTTAGGTGTTACATTATCCATCTCAGCCGACGCTATTGTCAGGTGTGATTGTATTCTTATATATCTGTCGTCCATTACGTTACCTAGTTGATAATTCACTACATCAAGGCTCGAAGCAAACATCACATTTAATAGGGGCTTTATCCAAGCTATTTTCCCTAATTTCCTGTACTTGATTCGATTAGATAGCCGACCTGTGCCGATTGATACCAGAATAATCTCTTCATTAGGGAAAAGTTTTTTACTGTTTGCATATGCACAAGCAGCTGGATTATTCGCAAATACTCCGCCATCCACCAGTACCATTTCTTTTTGGTTGACCTTAAGATACTTAGGTGCAAAATATGTTGGAGCTGCAGTTGTGGCTCTTAATGCATCTTTGAGTTTGATAAAATTTCTATCTTCTTTCCAGCTCTTAAAAAAGAAAGGATGGTTGTTATGAATATCATAACTGGTAAGCAGTACATTACTCAAAGTGTTTTGTAGAGTATCATCACCAAAATATTTTTCTAATATCGATTCGATGTTTTTGTGTGGGTATTATGCACAATTAAACCAAGATAGTATTGATCGTCTAAAGAATGAAGACTTAAAAATATATGGTCCATACTCTTGGTAAAGTTCAACCAAATCATTGGCTGAATATTGAGGTTTATCTTTTTTACATAATCCTGCCACAACAATCC
The DNA here is from genome assembly GCF_003344345.1 of Wolbachia endosymbiont of Cylisticus convexus. The sequence goes on from NZ_QPIP01000125.1 coordinate 1,873, forward strand.
CACCGGTTGAAGTACCAGCCATTAGATCAAAGATTTCAGCTACTCTCTTTCTTGTTCTTTTTTCTATTTCTGCTAGAATGATGGCTGGTATTATGCCCCTTATGCCTCCTCCGTCAACTGAAAGGATGTATTTTGCCATGGTTAGGTATTTATTGATTTTATTAACTTGTTCGCTTTTATCGGGATGTGTTTCCTGCCCAAAAGCCACAGTCTGCTTCACGCCTGGAGAAAATTGCACCAACCTAATAATTGATTCTGTAGACTATGCTAAAAAATCTGTGTTGGTTCAAGCATACCAATTTACCTCGAAGCCTATTGCTGAATCCTTGGTTCAAGCTAAAAAGCGTGGAGTTGATGTCATGGTTATTCTCGACGAATCGCAAGTTAGCTCAAAGTATAGTGTTATCAATGAGCTGTTTGAGCAAAAAATCCCAATTTGGGTAGAC
>NZ_QPIP01000126.1 GCF_003344345.1 Wolbachia endosymbiont of Cylisticus convexus
ACATTTACAACATATTTTGCACCAGCAGACTTTAATGAAACAGTAAATACTCTTGGACAGCCACTCTATGCAAAACAAGAGCCAAGAAGATTTGATAGAGGAACTGATTTACATACGCAGTCAAATCCTCTGCCAATGTGCCATAGGCCTGGCGTATTAGTAAAAGTCGCTATAGCATAACATACTGGTAGAGTAATTACAAGTTGGTGAGGCACAGAACGACTCTACCGGTATGCGCTTCTTAGCATGTAAAGGTTAGTATATCAAAAAGAAATATGCAAGAGAATATTAAGCGATTATTGGAGGATTGTTTTAAGCATCTAGGAGTGGAAGCCATATATTGTAATCGAAATAAGGAGGGTATTCGTAGAATAAAAGTGCTAATAAAACGTCCTGAGACTACGTACTCTCTAGGTGCAGATGGAGCATTAACTCAGCAAATTGCTTCTGTAGAAATACGTGATCAGGACGTTACTTCCTTTAGCATAGGCGATTATATCAAGATTGAAAAAAGGTTCTACAAGATTTTTGAACCACCGTTAAAAGATTCTTCGAGTGAAATATGGAAAATTGAAGCAATAGAAAGTGTTTGATATTAAAATTAGTAACAATATTAATGAAATAATCTCCACTATTGAAAGAAAAGAGCAGAAAATAAAACTGGCAGCTATAAAAGCGTTAAACAAAACGGCACTATGGTTAAAAGCGCAAGCAGCTAAGGAAATCAGTGAGGAAAAGCAGATAAAATTAAGTTTGATAAGAAAGAGATTAAGAATTTTTAAGGCGAAAACTAGCAGATTAGAAGTGTTAATTAGAGCAAATCTCTATGACATTAGAGCATCGACAATTGGCAAAATACAAAAAACAAGAAGAGGATCGAAAGTAGGAAAGCACCAATTTATAGGAGGATTTGCAGCAGTTATGCCAAAAGGAAATAGCGGTATGTTTAAACGTGAAGGAAGGGCAGCATTGCCAATAAAGGAAGTTAAATTGTCACTGAAACCAGAGGCTTCAAGGATAATAGGGAATCTTGTTAATTATGAAGTTGAAGAAGTCTTTACAAAGTTTTTTGAACGTGAATTGAGCTATAAAGGATGAATTTGAAAGATTTACATGATAAAATTTGTACCACGCTGAAGAGAGAAATACCAGCAATTCAAACTTGTGAAATTTATCCATCGATAAGAAAAGAATTATTAGCGCCAGCGTTATTTGTAGAGCTTGTGAGTTTAGAATCTGGAAAAGATCCTGGAACAGAAGAATTAGCATTGAAAGCAAGATTTGAAGCACGCATTGTGACTGATAGCACAATAGAAAATGCCCTTATTATTGTCAGAACATTAGCAGCAGAAGTAGCAAGAGTAGTAAATAAAAATACTTGGAATGTGGAAAATGTTTCACCAGGAGAATTTATCTCTGCGGAAATTGACGGATTTAGACCCGAATTAGATGCGTATTTGTTGTGGTTGGTTGAGTGGAGTCATCAGCTTCATTTAGGTAAATCGATATGGACAGAAAATAAGATTAAACCACATACGATTACAATAGGAGAAAATGTTAGAGAGTAATTTTGCTATTTCAGAGCTGCAAAGAAAATTAGCAAACATTGTACGAATAGGGCTTGTAAAAGAAGTAGATTATGAAAAAGCAAAAGTAAGAATTAAAATAGGCGAATTTTTAACAGATTGGTTGCCATGGATAACAAGCAAAGCAGGAAAAGATAGAAATTGGTCTCCGCCAGGTATTGATGAGCAAGTAGTTATACTTTCCCCGCTGGGAGAATTATCTTTAGGAGTAGTACTTCCTGGAATATATCAACAAAAGTACTCTGCACCAGAAAATAAAAAAGAGGTGAGTAGCTTAACATTTCAAGATGGAACAAAGTTGTCATACGATAAAGATAAACATCATTTAGAGATTGAAGTAGTAGACAAAATAACACTGAAAGCTGGGGAATCGAGCATAGAAATGACAAAAAGTGGAATAAAACTGAAAGCAGAAAGGATCGACTTAAATTGAACAAAGGAATAGTAAGGTTAGGAGACTATTGTGGAGAAGCTATACCACATTTCTGCATTAGCGGAAGTAATAATGTTTTTGTAAACGGTAAGTCAATATGTAGACAAGGAGACAGTTTTAGTGAAGGAAAAGTAATGATTCAAGGATCAAAAACAGTGTTTGCAAATGGTCTTAGTGTAGGAAGAGTAGGAGATATAGTTTCATGTGGGTTTAAAGTAATTAGAGGGAGTTCTGATGTTTTTACAGAGCCAGTATGAAGGGAATGAGCAAAGAAACAGGTAAAGAACTAGAGGGTTTAGAACACTTAAAGCAATCAATAATTGATATACTGACTACTACGACAATGTTGTAAATTTTGACCTTTTTCATTGTTATGTTCTGTAGAATGAGATATATCTTTTACTCGAAACACTATATTTACTTCTTCAATATCAACTTCAATTCGCTTAACTAATATTCTGATAACATTACGTTTAGTTAGCCAATCTAAATCATCAAGCTTTGATTTAATATTGGAAAAAAACTCTTCTAAATTGGTTACAACGAGAGTTAATTCTTGTTGTAGATTTTTTCGATTGAAGGGAATGTTCAAAAAAGTGTGTCAAACCGAAAAAAAGTAATTTATATCAATTTAAAAATGGAGGTTTGACAATGAGTCAAAAAGTAGTAAACAGAACTAACGGATTGGTAGATTATAAAGAGTTGGAAACAAATATCCTGTCGTCTATACGAGAAGGAAGACCGTTGACAGGAAAGGAGGGAGCATTAACACCATTTATAAAAAAGCTGCTGGAGGCGAGTCTAGAAGGTGAAATAGAAAACCATTTATTAGCTGAAAGTGAAGAAAATAATCGCAGAAATGGGAGGAATGGAAAGACTTTACGTACAAGTGCAGGTTCATTTGAGCTGTTAACGCCAAGAGATAGAGAAGGAAGTTTTGAGCCGCAAATAGTCAAAAAAAGGCAAACAAGCTTACATCCAGAGCTTGAAACGAAGATTTTGAGCACATTTGCCAGTGGTATGAGCTATAGAGATATAGCGTCACACGTTGAGGAAATTTATGATCACAAAATATCGGTAGCAGAGATATCAAGTATTACCGACAAATTACTGCCTATAATCAATGAATGGCGTAGTCGTCCACTGCAATCAGTATACCCGATAGTATTTATGGATGGGATGTTCTTTAAGGTCAAGGAGGATGGACATTGCGTAAGTAAATGTATGTACAATATATTGGGCATAGACCAAAATGGCAGAAAAGAAGTCCTGGGCTTTTATTTGGCTGAAAGTGAAGGAGCTAACTTTTGGTTGGAAGTGCTAAATAACCTCAAAGAAAGAGGAGTAGAAGATATTCTGATTGCATGTGTAGATGGGCTAAAAAGCTTTCCTGCAGCCATCAACAGTGTATTTCCCAGTGCAGAAGTGCAGCTATGTATAGTACACCAAATAAGAAATTCTCTGAAATATGTATCCAGT
>NZ_QPIP01000127.1 GCF_003344345.1 Wolbachia endosymbiont of Cylisticus convexus
CGTATAGAGTGGTCACCAGTGTTTTGCTATGCAGGGCAAGAGTATGCAATAGTGCTACTTACTGATGATGCAGATACAGCAGTAAAAATAGCAGAACTTGGCAAGTATGATGCAGTAAATAGCCGTTGGGTAACAAGTCAACCTTATCAAGTAGGAGTACTACTGTCATCAAGCAATGCAAGTACGTGGACACCACACCAGAACTTAGATTTAACGTTTCGACTACTAGCTGCAAAATTTAGCGAAAGTTCTTACGTTATTGATCTTGGTAAAGTCACTGCAAATAATGTATCAGATTTAATAATTTTGACAAATGTTGAAAAAGTAGCATTTGATACCAATGTAGAATTTATCTTAACAGATGAAGAAGGAAAAGAAAACTTTTTGTCTGATAATTTACCGCTTGCGCTGCGTGAAAGAATCAGCAGAGAGTTAACAGTAAAGGCAAATTTAAAAGGGTCAAAAGAAAGAAGTCCTGTTCTCTATCCTGGGTTACAGCTAGTTATGGGTAATCTTTCAGAGTCCGGAGATTACGTAACTAGGAGCATTACAGCCGGCTCTAACACTAAGATAACAATTACCTATGATGCGTTGATACCTGGCACTGCAGACGTTAAAGCATATGTGGAGCAAAGCGTCAAAGGATGGCAATTAGTGAATTTAACAACAGGAAAACCTATTGGGGAAAATTGGGTAGAAAGAACTCACGTACTGACAAACTTTAATGGCAATGAGACAAGAATAAAATTAGTTTTAAGTGGAACAGTTGTCTATCGGCCAAAAGTCAAAAATCTACGAATCATTGTCACGTAGCAGAATGTCAGATGATAAAACAAGCAGAGGATATTCACTACCTCATCCAGAGAATATTGCAGTGGAAGATGTAGTACGTATTCGCATAACCATAGAAAAAATAGATGAAGATATCGCTAAAAGAGAGAATGAGCACAATCAACTTAAGAGTAATTTTGAGCGGTTTAACTTTGAAACTTTTTTAAATTTTTGGGAATGAAGGAAGCAATATACCAAAGGATAAAGGATTTAGCAGCAAGCAGCACAGCTGATCAATTGGCATATCTTGCAAAATCGCTGGAATTGATAGCAGATAAAAAAGCAATTTCCAACGTTGTGCAGATGACTGAAGTAAAAGGAATAATTGATGCACTACAAAAAAGACTTAAGGATTTAGCAGAAAACAGTACTCCAGATCAACTAGCATATCTTGCTAAAGCATTGGAATCAATAGTAGATAAGAGTGCGGTATCTGATATTGTACAGATGACTGATGGAAAGTTGAAAGAGCTCCTAAACGCTGCAAGATCGCACTTGAATGAGATAAACACTAACAAGGAAAATTCAATATCGACAATAACTGAAGCAAAGACAAAGTCTGTAAATGAGATCAATAAGCTTAGGGATAATTCCTTAAACACTTTAAAAGCATCATCAGATTCACATATATCGCTACTTGATACGAGAAAGAATGCCAATATTGCAGCAATAAATAGTATTAGCAACAGTCATAAAGATGGTCTTAAAGGTTTAGTGAATAACTTCCGTACTGTAAATGATGTGCCAGATGGTTCATCAATTATAGGAGAAATAGAAACTCGAATTAAAAGCATCCCTTACAAACGAGATAAAAATTAGGGAAAATCAGCTAAGAACACTCACAACCAAATTCAACTCCATCAATGATGTGCCTAGCAGTTCATCAATTATGAAAGAAGTGAAAAAGAGGAATATGGTTGAACCAGGGTCATTACCTTTCTTATTTGGTGTACTTGGCAGAAAAAATAATTATTTTGGCCACGGAACTTTTACGACAGAGCTTGGAAAGTGGAGTAGTGATATAACAAAAACTGACTATATGTTACAACTACTAGCAGGTAGCCATACGTACAATACAGATTACGTTAGTTTTTATCGGCCAAGACAACTAAGTTTTATAGAGGGAAGCAAGGGAACATTTATTTACGGAGAGTTATGCACAAAAAGCTTTTCGGGTAGTTATGATGAGATATACTATTACCCATATGCTGCACTTGGAGTAGTATTTGTAAAAAATACAACCAATGTGAACATAAATAAAGCAATAGAATTTGTTGGATCATCGTATTCGAGTACGGAGTATGGAGGTGCAGGATTATTTGTGGGAACACCAGATAATACCAATTCTAATAAATCAAGAATTTCAAGAATAATATGGAAAAATGTTTACCAATACACGAGTTCTGATAGCAAATTAGCTGGATCTGGTAATGTGGAGATTCCAGCAGGAAAAACAGTTGCAATATTACTTTACACATCATCTTACCTGTATTCCAGAACACAAGTTAGTCAAGGTATGCTTGCATCAAATTATGTACACAACTATGGTCAATTTATTCAGTGGGGGATTTAAACATACGTAGCAATGTTCTAACTACAGGACTTGAAGTAGATGTGGAGAGAAC
>NZ_QPIP01000128.1 GCF_003344345.1 Wolbachia endosymbiont of Cylisticus convexus
TGGCTTTGTTGCATCACTCAAGAGAAAAGAACTGGCAGTTACTGACAAAATTCATTATAGAATAGCCATTTAACCATTGAAGAAAAAATATGCCACAGCAAATGAAAGTCAGTAACTGCAATGAATATAACAAATTTCTCCAAGAAAGAGGAAATATTTTTCATTTTATTAATAGAAAATTGGTACGAACATGGTCCAAAAGTGTTCGGTGGCAACAATATTTACAGTGATAAAGTTGTGATTTTAGTGCATATAGTCGCTAGTCTCTTTAGAATTGGCTTAAGACAAACGGTAGGGTTTATAAAAGGATATTTGCAGCAAGTAGGAAAAGGCTTAGCAGTCATTAGCTATTCGCAGGCTTCAAGAAGGTTTAAAAAACTCAATATTAAGATCAATGATTGCAGAGTTGACAAAAACAATATGGAAGATATTGAAATTGCCATAGACAGTACAAGTATCAGTATTTATAATAATACCCCTGGTCACAGTAAGGAAAATAGTAAAGATAGAAAGTATCGCAGCTATGAACAGACAAGAAAATTGCATGTAATGTTGAATATAAATAGCAAAAACGCCATAGCTGTAAAATACAGTAACGGTGTCTACTCTGATCACTTGTGATCTGCTAAAAAAAGTTGATTTTCAGCATGTCGTAAAAGTACTATATGCCGATAGGGCGTACGATAGGCATAAGCTTTATAAATTATGCAAAGAATATAATATAAAAGCAAAAATTCTACCAAAAACCTGTGCAGCAGAGCATTTAAAAATAGACTACATGTCTGATAGGAACACTGCTATTAGGTTAATCAAATTACATAATGAAGATGGTATGAAGAAGTGGAAAGAAAAAGTAAATTATGGAAAGAGGTCATATATTGAGGTTTTTTTTTCGCGACTAAAACAAACATTTGGGTTTAGCTTTAGAAATAAATCCGAAGTAAATCGTGAAAAAGAATTGCTAATAAAATGCTACTTACTCAATAAATTTATTGAAATTGGCGTCGCTAAATTTGAGATAGCTTCATGAATTTATTATACATTATCTACTATCCAAAGAGCGATGCAACAAAGCCATCCCAGTGTCACGCACTGGAATGACAAAAGAAGAAGCACTGGGATGACAACAAAGGAGCTACTTGAATGACAAGAGAGGAAGTACTAGAATGACATCTTCCTATGATAATAGCTGTGCGTGGAGTTTCTCTTTAATTGTCATTCCAGTGCGTGACACTGGAATCCAGCTGAATTGGTAAACACGAAAGCACTTTTTTAATGACGAAAAGACTGCTTTCATGACATCTTCCTACAGTTGTGTGCTGAAATCCAGGAGCATATAGCTGAACACGCCGCGGCGCTAATAAGTAGCGGAATGACGATTTTTCAAATTGTTGGTAGCTGTCTTGCTGACGCTTTTTCTTTTCTTAAAATCTTAAGAAGTTGACTTTTTGTCTAAAACAATATAAGATAAAATAGTAACTGGTAAGGTAAAAGTGTTAGTGTCAAAAGAGCGTAAGGAATATTTATTAGGAAAATTTAAATATGCTGCCAAAGAATTTGGCAAATCTGGTACAAAGTCCGATCATAAAACAGTACCAAAAGAACAGCAACTCTCTATTGATTTGAATAACAAAAAAGTTTTTGGTATTATAAACAGAATTTTGCACTGGATAGAAAGTAAATTTACATATTTTTTTCCACGCTATAATTTGTTTCCAGAAGTTGGAGTTGAAGGAAAAAAAATTCCTGGAACTAATACAAGGGTTAAGTATTTTACTCCAGATGATCAAGCAGAGCATACTAAAATTCCTTATAAAGGAAAATTATACGTGGACTTAACGCCAGAAGTAGAGGGTAACAAGTTAAAAGGATTTAAAGGCAAACCACATGATACAACTGATAAAATTAGTAAGGGAAAAAAAGGTTGTGTAGCTTATGTGATTACGCTTGATGGAAAACTAGTAACACATGAACATATTAATGTTAATGAAAGCGAATGGGCTTATCGTCATTCAGCTCTTGCAGGTGGTAGGCCAGTTTTATGTTCTGGTTTAATAAAAGTGATAGATGGTAAAATAACTTATATAGACAATAATAGTGGGCATTATAAACCAGAATCAGCAAACTTATACAATGCAGTGAAAAAGTTAGAAGGTCTATTTTCGAAAGATGCAAAAGTTGTCTGCTTACCATATTGGGTTATCTTACAAAAACAAATTCCGCTTATACGTAAAATTACTCCAGCCAAACAAGAGCCTGTAGAGAGATTCTTGAAAAAGATGGAGAAAAAAGGAAAAGATGGGTTGACTCAATATGAAAGACATTTTAAAAGGGTAAAAGAATTTAATGAAAAATACTCAGATAAATTAGAAAGCCAGTCGGTTTATGCTAAAGTAACTGCTCATAATTATAAATCAGCGCCTATTTCAGACTGCAGTAATCCTCAAATAATAAAAATGGCAATAGAACACTCAATAAGAAGAGTTATTGGAGCAAATTATGGCCATAAACCAAAACTTGATATTAAATATAATGAAAAAGAAGTTGTGGGTGTTAATGTAGTTTTTCACTATAAAGATGATCGTAGCAAATTTATTGAAATTTTAGACTTACATGAATGTAGCTATTTATCACGTATTCAAGAAAATAAATATATAATTACGATGAGCATAGAACAGACTAATAAATTTATAAAGGACACTTTACAAATTGAAATTGATAGTGTTGAACAATTGGGTACCCGTTTAGTGGAGCGTTAAAGCTCCATTTAAGGGAATGCTCAAAAAAAGCATAGGCGTCTCAAGTTAAGAGAATACGCCCAATATAGCAACCATTTAAGGTTTATTTGTTATATTTATTTTTTAAGAAATCTTGATCTGAAATAAGATAATTTTTCTTAAAGAGTCTATAAATTACTAATTTTATCGTTTAATGTCTAAAATAATTTTTACCGCTTCTCTTCTT
>NZ_QPIP01000129.1 GCF_003344345.1 Wolbachia endosymbiont of Cylisticus convexus
ACTGGATACATATTTCAGAGAATTTCTTATTTGGTGTACTATACATAGCTGCACTTCTGCACTGGGAAATACACTGTTGATGGCTGCAGGAAAGCTTTTTAGCCCATCTACACATGCAATCAGAATATCTTCTACTCCTCTTTCTTTGAGGTTATTTAGCACTTCCAACCAAAAGTTAGCTCCTTCACTTTCAGCCAAATAAAAGCCCAGGACTTCTTTTCTGCCATTTTGGTCTATGCCCAATATATTGTACATACATTTACTTACGCAATGTCCATCCTCCTTGACCTTAAAGAACATCCCATCCATAAATACTATCGGGTATACTGATTGCAGTGGACGACTACGCCATTCATTGATTATAGGCAGTAATTTGTCGGTAATACTTGATATCTCTGCTACCGATATTTTGTGATCATAAATTTCCTCAACGTGTGACGCTATATCTCTATAGCTCATACCACTGGCAAATGTGCTCAAAATCTTCGTTTCAAGCTCTGGATGTAAGCTTGTTTGCCTTTTTTTGACTATTTGCGGCTCAAAACTTCCTTCTCTATCTCTTGGCGTTAACAGCTCAAATGAACCTGCACTTGTACGTAAAGTCTTTCCATTCCTCCCATTTCTGCGATTATTTTCTTCACTTTCAGCTAATAAATGGTTTTCTATTTCACCTTCTAGACTCGCCTCCAGCAGCTTTTTTATAAATGGTGTTAATGCTCCCTCCTTTCCTGTCAACGGTCTTCCTTCTCGTATAGACGACAGGATATTTGTTTCCAACTCTTTATAATCTACCAATCCGTTAGTTCTGTTTACTACTTTTTGACTCATTGTCAAACCTCCATTTTTAAATTGATATAAGTTCAAAAAAGTGTGTCAAACCGAAAAAAAGTAATATTCCCAACTAAACGTAATGTTATCAGAATATTAGTTAAGCGAATTGAAGTTGATATTGAAGAAGTAAATATAGTGTTTCGAGTAAAAGATATATCTCATTCTACAGAACATAACAATGAAAAAGGTCAAAATTTACAACATTGTCGTAGTAGTCAAAATATCAACTATTGATTGTTTTAAATGCTCTATACCACTGATTCTTTTGCCAGTTTCAGAACTCATACCACGCATATTATTTACCCTGCAAAGACATCATTGCTTCCTTGTTCTGTCACTGCTCCACAGGAAATTAAGTCACCAGTACGAGCAATGGCTTTGCCATTTACAAACACTGAATCTGACCCCTCAAGAAGGAATTGACTAATATGTGGTGGCTTATAAGGGTCTGTTGATGCATGTTGTGACCATTCATCTCCTTGACGATGCACAGGCCTACCATTTACAAACACATTACTGCTTCCTCCTATACCAGGGCTTTGTAAATAATCTCCATGTTGGTTACACACATCACCAAAACGAACAACTTTTCCCTGTTTTGCCAAACTTAAATCTTTGTCTGATTCTGAAAGTCGTTTTTGCCCTAACAATGAACCTCTTGTTTCCTTCTCTCTCCTTGACTCATCTTCACATCCTGATTCATATCCACTTAATTCTGATGTTTGAGATGTATGATCAATATCACCAATCATAATACCCTTATCATTATTAGCTCTAACATTTTTCTCCGGCTAGTTTAAATCTATTTTTTTCGCATTTAACTTAATGCCACTCTCAGTAATCTCTAGACTTGAGTTTCCAACCTGTAAGACAATCTTTTCATCAGTTATATTTGAACTTGATTTTCCCGTTTTTAAAATAACTTCCTTACTAGTTACTTCCATTTGCGTTTCTTTCACTGCAAAAACAAGAGTTCCTTCTTCTTTGACAGAAACTGTAAACTTATGACCATTTCGGTCATAGTAAATAACTGTTCCATCTTTAAAAACAAAACCGCTTACTTCTTCCCTACTTCCTTCTGGAATAGGATATTTTTCATAATAAATTGCAGGTAAGACAATCCCTTTGGCAATTTCACCAGATGGCGAAAGTATTATCACCTGTTCTCCAATACTTGGTGCAGACCAACTTCTGTCTTCTCCAGCTCTTGCTGTTACCCATGGCAACCAGTCTGTTAATATATTACCTATCATTTTTACACGTACCTTAGCCATGCCACAGTCTACTTCTTCCACTGTGCCAAGTCTAACCAAGTTATCCAACTTTCTTGGTAAATCTGCATCTTTAAAACTATCCATTATTCTTGCCAACTTTTACATATTTATGCTTATTAGCAACTCCAATATCAGGCGTAAACCCAATGTAAACAGTACTCGGCGGAATACTACTCTCTGCCCATACTGAATCACCAAGATGTAATTCATGCACCCACTCTACCATCCACACTAAATATGCATCGAGCTCTGGCCTAAAATCATCTCCTCCTCCTGAGATAAATTCTCCTGGTGAAATTTTTTCCACTTTCCAAGTGTTTTTATTTACCACTCTTGCTACTTCTGCCGCCAATGTTCTGACAATAATAGGTGCATTTTCTATTGTGCTATCAATCACAATTCGTGCTTCAAATTTTGCTCTCAGCGCTAATTCTTCTGTTCCTGGATCTTTTCCTTGCTCTAGACTTGACAATTCTATAAATACCGCTGGAGCTGCTAACTCTTTCCTTATTGCTGGATAAACCTCACAAGTTTGAATTGCTGGTATTTCTGCCTTTAGCGTATTACAGATTGCCTCATGTAAATTAGTCCAAAATGCCGTCATAAAATAAGGGAATGTTCAAAAAAGTGTGTCAAGCCGCATTTTTAGTTCAACTCAATTTTCAACCTATCTGGAAAGAAAATATCAAGTTGAGACATAGTTAAAGCCCAATTAGGGAGAGCCATAATCCACTTTTGCTCTACCTTTTTTATAGCACAATATACCTGTTTGTACAAGGCATTTGTACTAGTAAATGAACCCTTAGTTTTAGTAAATTTCCTGATTTGTCTATGCAACCCCTCAATTGGATTAGTGGTGTAAATCAGCTTCCTAACTGGCCCAGAATACTTAAAATAACTGGATAAGTTTTCCCAATTGTTCTGCCAGGATTTTATAACTAAAGGATACTTTTCTCCCCATTTTCCTTCCAGCTCAAGCAGATAATTCTCAGCAATTTCTTTACTTGAAGCACGATATATTTTTTTCAGATCATTCATGAAAACTTTCACATCTTTACTGGATACATATTTCAG
>NZ_QPIP01000130.1 GCF_003344345.1 Wolbachia endosymbiont of Cylisticus convexus
ATTATACGCTTTTTCCTTTGCTCATATGCTAGTAACTCTTCTTCTGACCAATTAAACTTATTCATCTCTTCATAAGCTCGTTTTATTATTACGTCACTACCAACTATCTTATCTAGATCCTCTTCCCTTGTTTCTCCTGCATATACGAAAAAAATAACACCATTTTTCTACTATATTTTCTAGTTGGTCTTCTTTGGTTTTTGTAAATTTTGGTAGCTCTATAAATACGAAGTAAAAATCCTTCAAGTCATGTTCAAAGCTATTTTTATCCAAGATGACATGATTTGATTTGTACTCAGCCTTATCTGGAAAAATAATGCAATCAGCAACAGCAATAAAGATAATTTCCTTGAGATTATGATACTCATCACCTTGATCAGCTTGACTTGAGTAGGCTTTAGCAGCATAATACTGAGCACGCTTTTCGAAGCCTTTGGTCTTAGTGAACTGCATCTCTATGATGTATCTGGAACCTTGAGAGTCCTTACAAAGAACATCGACAATACTCTGCTTTTTGGCGGCAATTTCAGGATCTAGAATGGTAGCTAAGAATTCAACATCGTGAATAGCGGCTAAGCCAGTAAAGCCTAAAATATCGTTCAAGAAATGAATGAGGATATCTTTATTCTTCTCAGTGCCAAATATTCTTTTAAAAGCATAATCATTGCGTGCATCAAGAAATTTAGATAAAGCCATGATGAATTAACCTAGAAAGCATTAATAATTATACACAATTCTGTAGAAATATTCAACTAAAATGCAAACATAGAAGTTTTTGTATATCTTTATTTGGTAGTATTAACCTGTATAATATTTATGGCAAATATCTCAATAAGGTATCAGATAGCACAAAAAGTAAGGAGCTGGAGGTTAAAGAGAAAATATACTCTGAAAGACTTAGTAGACAAAATAAGCATAAACTACCACACGCTGCTAAGCAAGGAACATGTGGTATTCCAGTTGAAAAGTTAAAAATCATAGCAGAGTCGTTATCAATCCCTATTAGAAATCTATTTCCTGGGCGAAAAGTACTAAAAGAAAGCAGTTGTTTTGACAAAGCTAAAATCCAGGAAATGTATAATTTTATAGAAAAAACAGGAGGACACAAAGCAATTTATGCATTAACCAAATCTGTCCGAGCTGAGGAAGAAAGTAATATAAAAGCAGCAAGAATAAGAATTGCAAAGAATCTAGTTAAGGCAGGGTTTGATACTGACATTATCTATCGAGCAACAGGCTTATCAATTGAAGAGTATGCTGATAGAGAGAGTATCGGCTGTACAAGCCCAAAACGGAGGACAAGAGATCAAGAAGTGGAAGAGGCTATACGCAAGAAGAATTAGCAAAAAAGCTAGATGTAGGTCCCTCACAGATACATCACTATGAACAAGACTATTTTCAGTGAAAGGTTGTGGGAGATAGCAAAAGAATTATCAGTGAATGCTGAAGATCTGATAAAGGAAGAAGATAATTATGAAGATGGTGAAGCGGAAAATGAGTTATTAAGTTGGGCGAGGGAATATAGAAAAATTGACAATCAAGAATCACGAGATGAGCTAAATATATGGGTAGAATTTTTCTTGCAAAGAAAGCAAATTTACAAAGAAAAGATTTACAAAACAGAGGAAATGAAAGTTGCAAATAATTTACTTCAGTTAGGTTTTTCTACTGATGTTATTTCTAAAATAATTGATTAACAACAACCTTTTTACATAACTTGAAAATAAATATGTATTAATATCTTCACTTCTTGATGAAAAAATAAGTAAAAAAGATTGAGAAATTGATTTGACTTCACTCGCAAGCTATGGCTTTATGCCAATGCTGATAAAAAAACAGCAGTAAATATCTAAAAAAAGTTTGTTGTTAGTGAAAGGTAAATTATATGAATAAAAGTAAAGAAGAAATCGAATTCAGAATATTAGAAAGCAAAGGCAAAGCACTACTTGATCGTGAAATAATGGAAACGTTTCTAAGTGCAGTACATGAAAGGCAAAAAGCTCAGGAAATTGCTAAAAATCTGGTGAATACCTATACGGGAGTAGGAAGGATTTTAGGTAGAGAAATGGATGACCTGAAAGTTATAGAAGGAGTAACTGATTCTGCAGTAGCAATGATTATGTGCGTTAAGGAAACGCTAGAAAGGGTACTGAGAGAAAAACTTAAGAGTGAGCCAATAATGGACTTACAAGGGCTAGTAGAATACTTGAACGTAAGTATAGGCCACTCAGAAAGGGAATGTGTAAAAATACTGTACTTGAAATAAAAGGACGCCAATTAATCGGAGAAGAATCCTATATTGGTGAAATGGAAAAAGCACCGGTGTACATAAAGGAGATTACAAGAAAGGCATTAATAAAAAATGCAGCATTAATAATAATGTCACATAACCATCCAGGTGGGAGTTTAGAACCGTCAGAAGAAGATCAAGCAGTAACGAAGAGCTTAGCAGCAGCGTGTAGTACTGTAAGTGTTAGGTTATTTGATCACATTATTATCACAAGTGCGGGCTATTTTAGCTTTAGAGAAAACGGATTGTTATAGCAGAAAGCATTTGCAAATCTACTTACTATGATTTATAATGAGTAATAGAGTGTATAAGTTAAGGTTTGTATACTTAAAAAGTATTTTTAATATGGGGGTTATAGTG
>NZ_QPIP01000131.1 GCF_003344345.1 Wolbachia endosymbiont of Cylisticus convexus
TAACTCTTTATACCTTATGTGCCTTTTAGGCGGATCCATCATAAACTTCCCAAACTTAACCTCTAAACATGCTGTTCTTTTTGGCTTATTATCTCTTGCAGGGATTTCAATTTCTATTGTACCAATGCTAGAGAAGTCTTCAACAAATTTCCATAATTTTTGTTTATCGTTGGAAAATCTGGATTTTCTATTTATATCTCGATCTTTGGAAGCTCTTACTAAAACTGCTGAGTTAAGATTACGTGCAAGTTCAAAAAATTCATAAATATCTGCCTCTCTATCACATACAGTTATAGCTTCAGTTTTAGTTGAGTCTATAATGCTATCTGTTTTCTTTAGGCTTTCTAGCCACTTTATACTTTCTTTATCTTCAATATGTGCTCTTTTACGATTCCTCTCTTTTAGCTCTTTGGCTTCTTCAGAAACAGGTGGTCTCGAGTAAATTTTTTGATCTAGTATTCCTAATGCCAAGCCTTCTGTACTAACAGCAAAAGCTGTATGCAGCATAACACCCTTACTACGTTTTCTTGAGATAATTCCCAACCCACTTGTTTTTTTATGGCCCGTGTATGAAATACAACTTGTATCTTGAATTACAAGAATCTTTTTATGAGCTTTTATTCTTTCAACAGTTTTTGTAGTATGTGAAGCTAGAATATCGCTTTCTTTCACGTTCTCATTTTGAAAAAAACGATATGCCCATTTTGCTTCTGACCAACTTCCACATGCCTGATTAATTGAGCTTTCAGGTAAATTTATTAAACTATCAGCAATATTCGCCAATCGGTCAGTTAGTCTTTTATCTCCAAGTGTCGCATCTCCAAATTCATTTTTAGCCCATTCACTTGCCATTTTTATACCCTCAATATTTGCAAACTTTAATATTCTAATACTTTATTTATAAGTCCATTTATATTTGTGGGTAATAGTAAGGTTATGTTTTCTTGGTCGTCCTATCGCTCCTTGTGCAACATAGGGCTCTAAAATTTCCCATTCCTTGTCACTTATATCACTTGGATACAACTTACCCTCCTATTTTTTGCTTACCTCATCATACTCTTTTCTTCATTCCCTTTCAAGACAGGTTCTTAGGAGTTGATCGATGGCCAGAGAGTAAATGGAATAGTTTAAGTGAAAAACCAGAAAGTAAAAAATCAAAGAAAATAGTCAAAAGTAAATGGATGAATAAGAAGTAAGATGTACAACGAAGAGTATTTAGTTCAAGTCGAAGAAGCAATAAAGAAACTGCAAAGCGGAGAACGAGTAGTATCAATTGCATATGGTGACCATGTTGTGAGATATGCTGAAGTTCAGATAAATGATTTGCTCAGCCTCAGACAACGCATTAAAGCTGAGCTAAAAGTAGCAGGTGTGAAGAGAAAGATTGTTATTTCAACGAATAAAGGAATTGACAAGTGAAAATGTAATACTGTATGTTAGATAATTTATAAATTAGGGGTAACATGATAGGAAATGTAGAAAGATTGCAAAGAGAACTACTTGAAGAAATGGGGTCTATTTCTTTGGGGAGTAGTAATACAAGGGCATTAGAGATTGTCAATCAATTAGGAGAAGATCACATTAATGATACTATTATGACTCTTGATGGCAGGCAGTTTACAGCTTTAGATTGTGCAATTATGTTTGACAGTCAAGGTAATAATTCAAGAATAAATAACAGTGCATTTAGAGAATTAGAAGGTGCTATTAGGAGTGCTAAAGGAAGAACATCAGAGGAATTGGGACGAGTACAAAATATCTCTGTTGATCTACCTAGTACGTTTTTAACAGATGTTACTGTACAGCCTATTATGGAAGGAAGACGATTTTGCTTATATTAAATGTTGCTATTGCAATGGATAAGGGAGTTAACAAAATTAAGTGAAAATGTTATAGCTGAAGGTTGGTATTTAGTGGTTAATGCATGACTCAAAGTCAAAAAAAGCTAAATGTTAATGTAAGTTTCGAGGGCGAATTGGCTCAGTATCTTACAGAAGTGGCGAAAATTCAAAATAAAACTATCGAAGAAGTTGTGAAGGATCTAGTAGAAGAAGAGGTTGAAGCAAGCAAACTATCTGAAGATGATGAAATAGATGAAGTGGATACAGAGTTAGCTAAGCTTTCTCTTGAGCGTGATGCTAGAGGCGACGAAGAAATTGGAAGTGAGGATGTGGATTGGGACAGAATATTATCCGCAAAAACGATCAAAGGTGAGGGTATAAGCTGAGATACGATATTATCTATTCAAAAAAAGTTCTTGAGAGGGATTTTCTTGCGTTACCACCGACAGTAAGGTCTAGTAGTTAGGAGAGCTGTAGATAGCCGTCTTGCAACCAACCCTAAAGCTATAGGCAAAGCATTATCTCATGAATTCAAAGGGTATTTTAGGATACGAGTAAGTGATTACCGCGTGATTTACAGGATAAATTACTCAAAACGCACAGTAACTATTACTGCAATGGGACATCGAAAGGACATTTATGAACGCAGTCCAGAATAATCAGCGGCATTTGTGCAAGAGCCTCCTGCACAATTTATAACAGCCTGTTTACCAAATTCTCTAGCAAGTTACTGAAAGCTTAAAACAAAAACTGTTGAATTTGTGCAGCAACTCGTTGCGCAATTAAAGTAATTATAGTCTAAATGTGACCTTACCCAGAAAAAGTAGAGAGGAAGTAAAGAAGTTTTTTCAAAGAGGTGTGATATGACAAAAAGAAGAGAACATACAGCAGAATGCAAAAATGAAGACTGGAAAAAGAAACAGGTCAATCATCAGCAAAAATAGGAAGAGATTTGGGTATTAGCGGCTAAGCAGGTGGGTAAAAACATACAATATCTGGAACCAAGGAAAAGGAACTTGTGACAAAGAAAAGTTTGATTTAAAGAAAGAGCTGGCAAGAGTAACGAGAGAAAGAGACATTTTAAAAAAAGCCCTGGGATATTTTGCAAACCAAAAAGAGTTTTTATAAAAGAACATGAAAATTGCTATAAAACACGGGAATTATGAAGGTTTTTGAACGTATCTGCTTGTATAGATGGATTACTCAGAAAAAAAACAATAAGAGAAGAGCTCATACAAAGAAAAGCATCACAATGCAGGTACGGAGCTCCTAAACTGAATTAAAGGCTTTAGGTAAAATCAAAACAATGTTATGCAGAAAAATGGCATTCAAGCTAAGCTTAGATGAAGGTTTAAAACCACAAATAGAGTTATAACATATTGAATCAGAATTTCACCACTGATCAACCAAACAAGATATGGGTTTAGGTACATAAAAACCAATGAAGGATGGTTGGCAATAATAGATTTAGTTGATAGGCATAGATATGGCTATTGATAGGCGCAAATCTGCTTATAGCGATCAAGGATCACAATACACCTCTAAAAATTAGAGATTTTTACTGAGTACAAAAAATATTATTTCTAGACAAAGGTTATTGTTATGATAATGCTGTTTCAGAGAGCTTTTTTAGTTCACTCATACTCATTGATACTTCACAACACTCTGCACAACACCGCAATATTTGAATATATAG
>NZ_QPIP01000132.1 GCF_003344345.1 Wolbachia endosymbiont of Cylisticus convexus
TGCTTCAAGTAAAGAAATTGCTGAGAATTATCTGCTTGAGCTGGAAGGAAAATGGGGAGAAAAGTATCCTTTAGTTATAAAATCCTGGCAGAACAATTGGGAAAACTTATCCAGTTATTTTAAGTATTCTGGGCCAGTTAGGAAGCTGATTTACACCACTAATCCAATTGAGGGGTTGCATAGACAAATCAGGAAATTTACTAAAACTAAGGGTTCATTTACTAGTACAAATGCCTTGTACAAACAGGTATATTGTGCTATAAAAAAGGTAGAGCAAAAGTGGATTATGGCTCTCCCTAATTGGGCTTTAACTATGTCTCAACTTGATATTTTCTTTCCAGATAGGTTGAAAATTGAGTTGAACTAAAAATGCGGCTTGACACACTTTTTTGAACATTCCCGACTTAAAGGCTGAGTTTCCAGAAATGAAAGGTTTTAGCACAAGAAATCTAAAATATATGCGGCAGTTTGCAGGGGAATATCAAGATATTGAATTTGTGCAACAACTTGTTGCCCAATTGCCATGGGGACATAATGTATTTCTGATGGACTTAGTTCGGGACAAAGAAGCTAGGCTATTTTACATAAAAGAAGCTATAGAACATGGCTGGTCAAGAAACATCATGGTAATGCAGATTGAACTTGGGTTACATAAGCGTCAGGGAAAGGCTATCACTAATTTTAAAGAGAAGCTACCTTCGCCTCAATCAGATTTAGCGCATTACACATTAAAAGATCCATATATTTTTGATTTTTTAAGTATAGGAAAGGATGCTCATGAAAGAGAAGTAGAGAAAGGGCTTGTAGGGCACATGGAGAAGTTTTTATTAGAACTTGGTGAAGGCTTTGCGTTTGTCGGTAGACAATTTCATTTAGATGTTGGTGATGAAGACTTCTTTGTGGATTTATTGTTCTACCATCTGAAATTACGTTGTTTTATAGTAATTGAATTGAAAGATAATAAGTTTAAACCAGAGTACGCTGGTAAGATGAATTTCTACCTTTCAGCAGTAGATGACTTGCTAAAACATGAGACAGATCAGCCATCTATAGGATTGATTTTATGTAAATCTAAAAATGATGTACTAGCAAAATACACGCTAAAGGATATGACCAAACCAATAGGACTTGCAGAATATCGAGTTACTGAAAATCTACCAGAGAGTATAAAAACAGCTTTGCCAACGATAGAGGAATTAGAAGCTGAGTTATCTAAAGTTTCAGATCAAGAAAAGTAATGCTATTAAAATCATTCAAGCAATTATTAAACAAACCAAAGATAAAAAGCTCAGCGTGGGATGCAGCAGGCTCAGGAAGAAGATTTTTTCACTTTCAACCAGAGTTAGGAAGTATAAACAATTTGCTGTCTCAAAGCCTTGAAACTTTACGTAGTAGATCACGTGACATGGTGAGAAAAAATCCATATGCAGCAAATATAATTGATACCATAGTGAGTAATTCTATTGGAACAGGAATAAAACCACAATCAAAAGCAAGAGATGCGGAATTTCGAAAGAAAGTGCAAGAGTTATGGCTAAAATGGACAGATGAAGCAGATAGCTGTGGAATAAGTGATTTTTATGGATTACAAGCTCTAGTATGCAGAAGTATGATAGAAGGTGGAGAGTGTTTTGTACGTCTGCGGATCCGAAAACCTGAAGATGGTTTGTGTGTACCTCTGCAATTACAAGTACTTGAGTCTGAACATTTAGATAATAAAACAAATCAAACTTTAGGAAATGGTAATGTAATAAGAAACGGGATTGAGTTTAACAGGCTTGGGCAAAGAGAAGCATATTACCTATTTAAAGAACACCCTGGTGAAGGCTCGTTTGGTGAATCAGTGAGAGTACCAGCAAATGATGTTTTACATATTTATAGACCTTTAAGACCTGGGCAAATTAGAGATGGCTTTCTAGTATACTGCTAAAGCTCTATGAACTTGATCAATACGATGATGCAGAGCTGGTAAGAAAGAAAACTGCAGCAATGTTTGCGGGGTTTATTACAAGACTTGATCCTGAAGCAAGTATTTTAGGTGAGGCGCAAGCAAATGAGCAAGGAGTAGCACTATCTGGCCTAGAACCTGGAACAATGCAGCTTTTAGATCCAGGTGAGGACATAAAATTTTCAGAGCCATCAGATGTTGGAGGAAGTTATGAAGCGTTTATAAGACAGCAGCTAAGGGCAATAGCGATTGGTACAGGGATAACATATGAGCAACTAACAGGAAGGTGTTAATTATTCATCTATTCGAGCAGGGCTGATAGAGTTTCGCAGAAGGTGCGCAATGTTGCAGCATAACGTGATAGTGTTCCAGTTTTGTAGACCTATTTGGAATAGATGGCTAGAATTAGCA
>NZ_QPIP01000133.1 GCF_003344345.1 Wolbachia endosymbiont of Cylisticus convexus
CACCTACGACAATGTTGCCAACAATTTAAAACTTGAAAAAAGTATTTCCAGAAAACTTTTATGTCCAAAAGTAAGAGCTCCATTTATTTATGACGCTAATGACGAACTAATTATCAGCTTTAATGTAGTGGATTAATAATGAGCATATTATTTAAATGGAATGTTATGAACAGTAAAGAAAGATTTGCCATACGAGTTAGTTATGAACCTGATAGGTTGGCAGAGGTATATTTATTAGACGCCTACACAAAATTAATGCCAGTGCTAAAGTATTCAGTAAATGCAAATAAAAAAGAACTTCAAGGAGGATCAAATGTTAACAGTAAGCTTATATGCAAGAGTTTCTTCAGAAAAACAAGTACAAGAGAATACGATTGCAAGTCAACTTTCAGCTTTAGAAAATAAAATTAAAGCAGATGGGCATGAATTGCTAGATGAACATAAATTCGTTGATAATGGCTATAGTGGATCTAATTTAGTTCGTCCTGCCTTAGAAAAATTACGTAATAAAGTAGCAGAAGGTAAAATTGACATAATCTATATTCATTCTCCTGATCGTTTATCGCGTAAATATGCATATCAGATGGTTTTACTTGAAGAATTACAGAAAGCAAAAGTAGAAGTAATTTTTTTAAATAATCAGATTAATGATAGTCCAGAAGCTCATTTATTGTTACAAATGCAAGGTATGATAGCAGAATATGAACACACAAAGATTACTGAAAGATGTCGTCGAGGAAAAATTTATGCAGCTAAAAAAGGTAGTGTAAATGTAATGTGTAGAGCTCCTTACGGCTACCGTTATATAAATAAACAGATGGAAGGAGGGCAAGCTCGGTTTGAAGTTCATGAAGAAGAAGCGGAAGTGGTTCGTAAGCTATTTTCTTGGATAGGCAGAGAAAGAATGAGTGCTGGAGAAGTATGTCGCCAGCTAAATACCATGTCTATCATGTCAGCGAAGGGAAAATGCTGGAATAAAGGCACGCTTTGTGGTACACTAAAAAATCCTGTCTATAAAGGACAAGCAGCTTTTGGTAAAACAAAGGTAGGTGCAAAGCTGCCGCAAATAAGACCATACAAACATTCCTGTGAACAACCTAAAAAGAATAGTTCTACCTATCGTGTTGAAAGGGAACATTGGATTTACATTCCAGTACCTAAAATAGTTGATGAAGATTTGTTTGATATAGTTCAAAAGCAATTAGCTGAGAACGCAAAAAGGCAAAGAGCAAGACAAATAGGAACAACTAATCTATTGCAAGGCTTATTGGTATGCAAGCGTTGCCAGTATTCTTATTATGCTAAAAGATATGGCAAGTCTCAAAAAAAATGTTATCGTTGTATTGGCGCAGATGCTTACCGTTTTGCTGGTAATAAGATTTGTAATAGTAAAACAATTCGTGCTTCTACATTAGAGACAGCTGTGTGGGAAGAAGTTAAAAGCCTATTAAAAAATCCAAACAGAATTTTAAAGGAATATCAGCGTAGGCTTTCAGAACTTCAAAAATCACCATGTGATCAAATAACTGATTCACTTAAAAAACAAGATGATAAGCTGAAACAAGGCATTTCAAGACTTATTGATAGCTATACTCAAGGGTATATTAGCAAAGAAGAATTTGAACCACGAATTAAAGCAGCAAAACAGAGCTTAAAAATAGTTGAAGAGGAAAAGAAAAAAATATTCAATCGAAAAAATCTACAACAAGAATTAACTCTCGTTGTAACCAATTTAGAAGAGTTTTTTTCCAATATTAAATCAAAGCTTGATGATTTAGATTGGCTAACTAAACGTAATGTTATCAGAATATTAGTTAAGCGAATTGAAGTTGATATTGAAGAAGTAAATATAGTGTTTCGAGTAAAAGATATATCTCATTCTACAGAACATAACAATGAAAAAGGTCAAAATTTACAACATTGTCGTAGTAGTCAGTATATCAATTATCGATTGCTTTAAGTGCTCTATTCCTTCTAACGCTTTTCCTGTTTTAGCATCCATTCCTTGTATCTTGAAAAAAGCATCTAATGTTTTAAGCTTGAGCATTAGGTGGAGAAGGGAAAAATTTTGTGTTCATTCCTAGATATAAAATCTGTATGAGAGTTAAGAGTTCCCTCCTCAAAAGTAGAGGCTGAACGGTATCGTAGAAAGACCTAAATGGTTCTAATTCTGTATTCACAAGGTTAGCCTTACTTTTCGTTTTAAATGGTAACGTATGGGGTTATATATGATCAACAACTTTCTGGGTATAGATATTTCAAAAGAACGCTTTGATGTTTTTCTTTCATTCATCAGTAAAAAAGGGAAACGTGAAACTAGGAAAAGGAGTTTTAAAAACGAGGATTCAGGATTTCAAGGTTTACTGGGCTTTTTGCAAAAACATAATGTAGAAGAAGTAAAAGCCTGTATGGAATCTACAGGTTGTTATGGTGAAGCTCTTGCTGAATTTCTACACAATGCTGGACATTTTGTTAGTGTTGTAAATCCTTATTGCATAAAATGCTATGCAAGGAGTAAGCTTGTACGACAAAAGAATGACCAGACTGATGCAGAGATTATTGCAGATTATTGCCAAAGACAGGAACCTTCCCGTTGGACACCACCTTCTTCTGAAAAGAAAAAATTAAAGCATCTTTATCGTTGTTTAGCTGCATTAAAAGATGAATTAGTATTAGTAAATAATCATTTAGAAAAGAAAGAGAGACTGCCTAAAGAAGTCGCAAACGCTTGGGAAAACCTTGCAATGAACATAGAACAAGAAATAAAAATAATAAGAAACTCCATACGTGAACTATTAAAACAACATAAAGAATTGTTGGAAGATTTTCAACTCTTATTGACTATTCCAGGCATAGGAGAGGAATCAGCAATAGCTATTTTAGCTGAAATTCCTGACATAAAAGCTTTTATAAATGCCAGGCAATTGGCAGCATACGCTGGAACTATACCACGAAATATAACATCAGGCTCATCTGTACATGCCAAGCCCAGATTAAGCAAAACCGGTTCACGAACATTATGTAAGGCAATTTACTTTCCTGCTATAGTAGCTAAGAATCACAATCCTATTATTATGACTTTTTGCGAAAGGTTAAAAGAGAAAGGCAAGCATAATATGGCCATTGTAGGAGCTGCAATGCGTAAGTTACTCCATATAGTTTTTGGTGTTTTAAGTTCAAGAAAGGCTTTTGATCCAGATCATATCAACAACTATAGGACTAGGAAGCTGACTGAAGGTTTAGTACTTTAAAATCAACATTTGATTTTATGATGCAATTTTTTGTTGACTCGCAAGACGGTATCT
>NZ_QPIP01000134.1 GCF_003344345.1 Wolbachia endosymbiont of Cylisticus convexus
GTTAGTTTTTATCGGCCAAGACAACTAAGTTTTATAGAGGGAAGCAAGGGAACATTTATTTACGGAGAGTTATGCACAAAAAGCTTTTCGGGTAGTTATGATGAGATATACTATTACCCATATGCTGCACTTGGAGTAGTATTTGTAAAAAATACAACCAATGTGAACATAAATAAAGCAATAGAATTTGTTGGATCATCGTATTCGAGTACGGAGTATGGAGGTGCAGGATTATTTGTGGGAACACCAGATAATACCAATTCTAATAAATCAAGAATTTCAAGAATAATATGGAAAAATGTTTACCAATACACGAGTTCTGATAGCAAATTAGCTGGATCTGGTAATGTGGAGATTCCAGCAGGAAAAACAGTTGCAATATTACTTTACACATCATCTTACCTGTATTCCAGAACACAAGTTAGTCAAGGTATGCTTGCATCAAATTATGTACACAACTATGGTCAATTTATTCAGTGGGGGATTTAAACATACGTAGCAATGTTCTAACTACAGGACTTGAAGTAGATGTGGAGAGAACGCTAAAAGCTTGGCAATGTCCAGGATTATCTAACACGTATGAGATTTGGAGGTAACAAACAATGTCTATCTACATTAGATTTGAAAATGATAAACAAGTAGAAACAACAACACTTGAAAGCAAGCCAACTGAAAATGATTGGTATGAAGCACCAGAAGATTTTGATTGGCAAAAAAGCTATTGTTTAACAGAAGGAGGAAAAATTGCTCAGCGTACTAAAGAAGATATACAAAAGGAGTTACTGGATAATGCGAAGCTTT
>NZ_QPIP01000135.1 GCF_003344345.1 Wolbachia endosymbiont of Cylisticus convexus
CTATTTTCACATCTACTTTTCTTGAATGCTTTCTTAACTTCTTCTTGTTCTATAGCTCTTTTTTCTTCTATAACACCTTTAACTTTAAAACTCTCAAAATTGCCTTTACTATTTTCTGAAAATTGTTTAATAGCACTATTACTTGTCAATGGGTTTCCGTTACTGAAAATGCTATTTTTAGAAAGCTTATTAACAAAATTTCCATTATTTTCAAATTTTCTAATCGGGCTATTCTCAGCAAATATGCTACTAACTGTATTTCCCATCCATGAAAAAGCTTTTCCTATAGGTTCAATGAGTGATTTCCAAAAGCTAGAGAAAAAGTCTTTCACTTTTTGCCAGTTAGTTAGAACATAAACTGCACCAGCAACAAGACTCGCTATTAAAAGTCCAATTGGGTTAGTCATTACAGCGAGTGTTATTGCTCTTAGCCCTGTTATTACTGCAGGAAAAACTATACTTGATAAAGATGAAAATGTTGTCAGTATTGTTGCTTTAAGACCAAAAATTGTACTTCCTAATAAAGTAATTCCATAGCCTAATCCCACTACTAAGACTTTCAAACTTATCAAAGCTGCTAAAGTACTCATGATTGCCGTAGTTAAAGTTGGATATTTTTCTGCAAAAGAAGCTATACGCTCTGTTATTGCTTTCAAACTTCCAGCTACATAATTTAAAGTAGGCAACATTACTGACCCTAGATTCATACCAGCTTCAAATACTGCATTTTTAAGTAATTGTAATTTATTAGCTGTAGTATTTGCCCGATTGTTAAATTCGTCCTGCATTGAAGCGTTATATTTTTCTTTATCAGCTAAATGTTCAATAGCTTTCTTGTAAATGTCTAAGCTTCCTACTAAAAGAGCAATGTCATCTTGAAACCCAGCACCAAATAGATTCATAAGAATACCAGCTCGCTCTTGATCATTTATTTTTTTTAAGGTTTCAAGGAATTGCAATATTGCCTCTTGAGGATTTTTTTTTAATAGTTTGTTCTAGCTCTTCTATACTTGTTCCCATCTCATCTAATGCATCGTGAAATTCGGGACTTTGCTCTCTTGCGGTCTGTAGTTTACTAAGAAAGTTATTTATAGCAGTTGCTGCTTTTTCAGGTTGTTTACCTAAACTTATGAACGCACTTGCTAAGCTACTTGCTTGATCAATTTCTAAACCAAATTGTTTAGCATTACCGCCAATTCTATTCAGTGTAAGAACCATTTCTTTTGCTTTAGCAGCAGTATTATCTGAAAGATGGTTTATTATGTTACCTACATTTTCCATACCATCAACTTTAATTCCATATACATTGGATATTTTTGCAATAGCATTACCAGCTTCTTCTGCCGACATATCAAACGCTGTGGTCATTTTAGCAACTATTGTTGTAAATTCCAGAAGATCCTCTTTTTCAATACCAAGTTGACCACCACTTGCAGCTATTTGTGCTAATTCTGCAGCTGACAAGGGTATTTCACGAGACAACTTTTTGAGCTCTTGAGCAAATTTATTAGCTTCATCTTTTTTACTATCAAACCTTACTACTTTCTTTACATCAGCCATAGCCGATTCAAAATCAACAGCAACTTTAATTGGCGCTGCAAGCGTTAGCCCTAGCCCAATAGTTTCTATAATTTGTGACTTAAAATGTGCTTTGCTTGCTAAAAAACTTTGGTGACTACGTATTGCAGACCCAAGCTTACCATACTTACCTTTTAGCACTTCAATAGAAGAACCAAGTTTATATTGATCACTTACTAATGACTTAATATTTCTTCCACTTTTCCTTACTTCTTCATTAAATGAATGCAAAGCATCTCTCTTTTTCAAATATGCTTCTTTTGCTTTTGTTGCAGAAAACTTAGCTTTATCAAACTCAGCTTTTAAAGTTTTGCTTGGTTTCTCTATTGCTTTCATTTGTTTAGCTAAAGATTTTACCTGATCCTCAAAACCTTTCCATGACCTTCTGCTAGTTAAAACATCACTACCCAACTGCTTAAACTTTGATACTGATTTTAAAGATGAATCAAGCTTTCTTATATTCTCACCAAGACGGGTAAGTTGACTACTGCTTCCCTTTATTACAGTATTAAAACTGCCATCAAGTACCGCACCTATTTTTATCGATAATACTGACATTTGAACTCCCTAGCTAATTTGCTCCATAAAATAAACTCACTAATCTCCATATCAAGAATGTGCTCAACTCCACCACCTATGATAGAGCCAAGCACTAGTATTTCTAATCTCAAGTTTTTTGGATAATCGGTGAAAAAAAATCCTTTAATACCTCTTGCACTTTCACATAATCAGCAATATCTAACTCTTCAATCGCTTCTTTTGCAACTGATGTCAAATTGGCAGTCAAAGTTACTTCTTTACTAAGGTCACTACCATTTAAGCGTTCAATTGCAAGATAGTCTCTAACTTTTGGACGTCTAACAGTAAGTTCTGAGACAGAAATTCCATCAACTGTTATTGGGTTATTAAGTGTTATAGTGTGCATTATTGCCTCCTTAAAATAAAATTTCGAAATCTTTTCATATGCCTAAAATCGTTTGCAGCAAGGCCATTTGATCAACACCATTTATCTTTCTTATCATATTTTCAGCATCGATCTCTATCAGTTCATTACCACCTATGGTAAGTTTATAGTAATGAGCAGCTACAGTACACTTCAGCGTTGCTTTTTCAGCAGGTTTCCAGTTACCAAAATCAAATTCTTTAAAAATGCCTCTTAAATTGATTATTACTCCTTCAATATCATTGCTACCACTCCCTTGCATTCCACCCCTTAGCGTTAGAGATACAGAGTTTCCATTTATCAACCCAAATAGCCTAAAGAGTTCTGTGTCGTATTCAGAAAAAGTGAAATCTGCTTCCAATTTTTCCATGCCTATATCAATATTTATTGGAATATCCATACCACCAGCTCTGTATTCTTCGGTTTTTATGGTAAGCTTTGGTAGCGTTATTTCATCTATTTTTCCCGCATAGCCTCTACCATCAACAAATACGTTAAAATTTCTCAGTATTTTTGGTAACACTTTGCTTTCTCCTAACTTATATTGACAAGATGAGACCTGAATATTATTTGCTCAGCTGGATATGGTGGTGTAAACTCGAAGTCAAAATACACTTTCCCGCTTGCAATGTTTGCTGGTGTATTGAGTTCTGGTGTTGCATAACATTTTCCACTGATAATAGCTCCTTGGGCTTTTAAATTGGCCAAATAAGAATTCACCCCCTCAATCACATCATCTATATAAGTTTTGGTGATATTGCGATCAACTGCCCATAAATGAGCTCGAAGTAAACTATCATTGATTAAATCTGCAGTCCTTCTCACTGACAAAAAAGCCCATTTTGAGTCATTTGAACATGTTCTATTTCCCCAAAGCCTATAGCCGTTTTGATGAATTATCGTTGTTACTTCATTTTCATTTAAGTGGTTTGCTCTGCAATTTGTATTACCGAGCGTAAAATCAATAGGCCTGCTTGTTCCAACAATACCATTTATCTCTTTATTTGAAGGTGAATGCCAAAATCCTTGTTCGCTATCTACTTTCGCTATTAAACCTGCTACAAATGGGCTAGACGGTAAAATTTCTTCTTCTCCTTCAATAAAGTACCTTCACCCATGGATCAACTACGTAAACTCTTGAGCTGCCTACACTTTTTCTCCATTTTATTGCTTCTTCATCATTAGTATTTGGTCCATCTGCAACAATAATTGCTCTTAATTTTTCTGCTATGGAAATTAAAGCACTCACTACTGGATTTACTCCATCTATTTCAGGTAACTGATGAGTAAACTGAGGTGCAATTAATATTCTTGGAGCAACATGAACTATACTTTCACTACTGAGGAATGCCTCTATCCCTTGATATTCTCCAGTCTCTTTATCAACTCCACCGATTATACTTTGAATAGTTTCACTTTCTTTGAGCTTTGGATCGCTGTTTTCACTTTCTTTAACTCGAATAACTACTACTGTTGCACCAATTTGGGAAAATATTCCATTTACTGCAGAAGGTAAACTGCCACTCTTTCCAAGCTTTGCTGCTTCCTTTAAACTTCCTGCTATCAGTACTGGCTTATTCAGTGGAAATTTTTGCCCATCTGCTTCAGGTGCAGTACCAATTACACCTATCACTGATGATTTAGCTGTGCGTACTGTTTTTGCCCCTGAGGTTACCTCAATAACATTTACGCCATGTAAAAATTCTTCAGCCATTTCTTTGTATTTTTTTCCTGAAATCATCGAGCAAAGTCTGTAGCTCATTTTCACTTTTGGCTTCTGCAATTTTCTTCTTGGTAATGTCTTCCAACTCTTCACATTTAATTATTTCTTTTACTGCTTTTTTTACTTTTTCTTCAATGATTCTTGCCATTTCAATAACCGTAATACCACGGACTTTTGCTAAAGGTTCTATAATTTCTTTATCCTTTTCATTCATAGATTCTGGTGCTGCTAGAATGCTTTTTGCGGCTTTTTCTTGTATTTGATACGATTTAGACTTTTGATGAGATACTCCTGTGTATTGGTTAGTATAGTTATCATAATAAGCACGAAGATTAGAAAGTGCAGAAAACTTCGCATTTTGTAGTAACTCCAATTCAATATCTTCTTGACTCCGCTGAGCAATTTCTCCTCCTTCTGTTAACTGATAACTCTTTTGCCAGTCGAAATTCTTTGGCGCTTCATACCAATCATTTCCTGTTGGCTTGTTTTCAAGTGTTGTTGTTTCTACTTGTTTGTTATGTTCAAATCTAATATAAATTGGCATTGGTTTTCTCCGTTTTCTAGTATCAATTCCAAATTTTATGAGTGGCATCTAATCCTGGGCATTGCCAAGCTCTTAGCGTTCTCTCTACGTCCACCTCAAGTCCTGTGGTGAGAAAATTGCTACGTATGTTATAAATTCCCCACTGAATAAATTGACCATAGGTATATACATTACCTGAGAGCACACCTTCACTAACTTTTGTTCTGGAATATAAATAAGATGATGTGTAAAGTAATATTGCAACTGTTTTTCCTGCTGGAATTTCTACATTGCCAGATCCGGCTAACTTGCTATCAGAACTCGTGTATTGGTAAACATTTTTCCACATTATTTTAGAGATTCTTGACTTACTGGTATTATCTGGCGTTCCCACAAATAAT
>NZ_QPIP01000136.1 GCF_003344345.1 Wolbachia endosymbiont of Cylisticus convexus
ACTATGTCTTCTTTAATTTTTGGTGCTAAATAATTCAGCCTTAAAATTTGTTGTATTCGTCTTGTACCTATATTAATTTTTGCACTCAACTCTCCTACGCTTCCATATTTTCCTTCCTCTAATTGACGTTTCCACAAATGAGCTCTTACCACTGCTTTCAGTAGCGCATTATTTGTTTTGCCTTCTGGCTCGATCGCTGTGCATTTGTTTCCTTTCTTTTTTATTGGTATAAATTCCACCTTATCCTCTGAACTCATTTCTATTCCATCTTCTTTTACCATTACTCTCTTTATTAACTTTTTCACTACTTCTTTCTGTTTCCCAAAACTCCATTTTTCTTCGATCTTTTCTTTCCAATTTTCATATAGCTGCTCCGCTTTCTTT
The DNA here is from genome assembly GCF_003344345.1 of Wolbachia endosymbiont of Cylisticus convexus. Next base: position 385 of record NZ_QPIP01000136.1, read on the forward strand.
ATCACTTCTTTTTCCACTTCTCCTGCTACTATTGTTCGATTTACTGATTCACAACTTTTTCCTCTTAAATGATTGTTGCATACGTAATATCGATATCTCTTATTCTCTTTTTTTGAGTACGTTAGCGTCATGTTTACTTCACAGCTCTTGCACTTAATTATTCCCCTAAGCAGCGCTTCCTCATATTTTGCTTTTCTATATGGCTGATTCCTTATCAATTCCTGCGCTTTTTGCCATTTTTCTTCCTCTATTATTGCTTCATGTTTTCCTTCATACTCTTTCTCATAATGTCTGATTTTTCCCATATATATTGGATTTGTTATTATTCTTCTCACCGTTGCCTTTTTAAAGATATCTGATTTTCCTTTCGTACGGTACCCCTGGCTATTTAACTCCCTTGCCAATTCTGCCATTGACTTCAGCTCCAAATATCTTTCAAATATATACCTTACCACTTTTGCTTCTTTTTCATTTACTATTAATTCTTTATCTTTTACATCATACCCTAGCGGTAAAGTTCCACCCATCCATATTCCGTGCTCTTTCGATGTTGCTATTTTATTTTTTACTCTCTCTACTATCATTTCTCTTTCTAGTTGTGCTGCCCCTGATAATACCGTTTGCACAAACTTTCCCATTGGCGTATTATTATCAAATATTTGTGTTACTGCTACAAAATTTACTCGGTGCCTTCTAAAAAATGATGTTACTTCGATGCTGTCTTTTGTTTCCCTTGATAGTCTGTCTAATGTATATACTACCACACAGTCCACTTCTCCTGCCTTTACATCTTCAAATAATTCCTTTATTGCTGGTCTTTCTAAATTCTTTCCTGAGAAACCTCCATCGTCGTACCTTTTTGCCAATACTACCCAGCCTTCTCTGCTCTTTATATATTTTTCACATGCTACTCGCTGCGCATCTAAACTGTTAAACTTTTGTTCTAGACCGTCTTCATTTGACTTTCTCGTATATATTCCACATCTTATCCCTTTACACATTTTCCCTTCCCTTTTGATCACGCAAACCAAATAGGAGCGGCCCATTGTAACTCATTCCCATTATTTTCCCTTCCACCGCTGATAATGACGTATAAAATTCTTCTCGGTAGATTAAACCCTTATCTGTTACCATTACCGCATGCGTCTCTTCCCCTCTTGTATCTTGTAAAAAGCATCTAATGTTTTAAGCTTAAGCATTAGGTGGAGGAGGGAAGAACTCTGTTTCTCCTCTTAGATATAAAATCTGTAAGAAAGATAAGAGTTCCCTCCTCAAAAGTATAGGCTGGACGGTATCGTAGAAAGACCTAAATGGCTCTAATTCTGTATCCACAAGGTTAGCCTTACTTTTCGTTTTAAATGGTAACGTATGGGGTTATATATGATCAACAACTTTCTTGGAATTGATGTATCAAAAGATCGCTTTGATGTTTTTCTTTCATTCATAAGTAAAAAAGAAAAGCGTGAAACTAGGAAAAGGAGCTTTAAGAACGATGATCTTGGGTTTCAAGGTCTGCTGAGTTTTCTACAAAAGCATAATGTGGAAGAAGTAAAGTCATGCATGTGGTTGTTATAGCGAAGCTTTGGCTGAATTTCTGCACAATGCTGGACATTTTGTTAGTGTTGTAAATCCTTATTGTATTAAATCTTATACAAGGAGTAAGCTCGTAAGACAAAAGAATGATCAGACTGATGCAGAAATTATTGCTGATTATTGCCAAAGACAGGAACCAACTCGTTGGACACCACCTTCTTCTGAAATGAAAAAATTAAAACATCTTTATCGTTGCTCAGTTGCGTTAAAAGAATTAGTAAATAACCACCTAGAAAAAAAAGAGAGACTGCCTAAAGAAGTTGCAAATGCTTGTTGCAACGAATATAGTTAAAAAAATAGAAATAATAAAAAACTCCATACGCAAACTATTAAAGCAGCACAAAGAATTGTTGGAAAATTTTCAGCTTCTATTGACTATTCCAGGAATAGGAGAGGAATCAGCAATGGCTATTTTAGCTGAAATCCCTGACATAAAAGCTTTTAGAGATGCCAGGCAATTGGCAGCATATACAGGAGTTATACCGAAAAATATAACATCAGGTTCATCTGTACATTCTAAACCAAGATTAAGTAAATCAGGTTCACAAACATTACGTAAGGCCCTTTTCTTTCCTGCCATAGTAGCCAAGAATCACAATCCTATCATTGTGAGTTTTTGCCAAAGACTAAAGAAGAAGGGTAAGCATAATATGGCAATTGTGGGAGCTGCAATGCGTAAGCTACTCCATATCATTTTCGGTATCCTGACATCCAAAAGTGCTTTTGATCCAAATCATATCAAGAATTACAGAACTAGGATGTTGACTGTAGTTTAAAATCAAAAAATGCTTCCAATCCATTCAACATATTCACTAACTGTAATCTGTGTACTGTTACACAATCAGAA
>NZ_QPIP01000137.1 GCF_003344345.1 Wolbachia endosymbiont of Cylisticus convexus
ACTGGATACATATTTCAGAGAATTTCTTATTTGGTGTACTATACATAGCTGCACTTCTGCACTGGGAAATACACTGTTGATGGCTGCAGGAAAGCTTTTTAGCCCATCTACACATGCAATCAGAATATCTTCTACTCCTCTTTCTTTGAGGTTATTTAGCACTTCCAACCAAAAGTTAGCTCCTTCACTTTCAGCCAAATAAAAGCCCAGGACTTCTTTTCTGCCATTTTGGTCTATGCCCAATATATTGTACATACATTTACTTACGCAATGTCCATCCTCCTTGACCTTAAAGAACATCCCATCCATAAATACTATCGGGTATACTGATTGCAGTGGACGACTACGCCATTCATTGATTATAGGCAGTAATTTGTCGGTAATACTTGATATCTCTGCTACCGATATTTTGTGATCATAAATTTCCTCAACGTGTGACGCTATATCTCTATAGCTCATACCACTGGCAAATGTGCTCAAAATCTTCGTTTCAAGCTCTGGATGTAAGCTTGTTTGCCTTTTTTTGACTATTTGCGGCTCAAAACTTCCTTCTCTATCTCTTGGCGTTAACAGCTCAAATGAACCTGCACTTGTACGTAAAGTCTTTCCATTCCTCCCATTTCTGCGATTATTTTCTTCACTTTCAGCTAATAAATGGTTTTCTATTTCACCTTCTAGACTCGCCTCCAGCAGCTTTTTTATAAATGGTGTTAATGCTCCCTCCTTTCCTGTCAACGGTCTTCCTTCTCGTATAGACGACAGGATATTTGTTTCCAACTCTTTATAATCTACCAATCCGTTAGTTCTGTTTACTACTTTTTGACTCATTGTCAAACCTCCATTTTTAAATTGATATAAGTTCAAAAAAGTGTGTCAAACCGAAAAAAAGTAATATTCCCTTTATTCTATCTGCTTTCAGTTTTATTTCGCTCTTCGTCATCTCTATGCTCGATTCCCCAGCTTTCAGTGTTATTTTGTCTACTACTTCAATCTCTAAATGATGCTTCTCTTTATCATATAACAATCTTGTTCCATCCTGAAACTTCACACTATTTATTTCTTTTTTATTCTCTGGTGCAGAGTATTTTTCCTGATATATTCCTCCTAATACCACTCCTAATGATAGTTCACCAAGAGGAGAAAATACCATTACTTGTTCATCGATATCTGGAGGAGACCAATCTCTATCTTTTCCTGCTTTGCTCGTTACCCATGGCAGATAATCTGTTAAAAATTCTCCTATCTTCACTCTTACTTTTGCTTTTTCATAATCTATTTCTTTAACTAGACCTATACGAATAATGTTTGCTAGCTTCCTATTCAGCTCTGAAATCGCAAAACTATGATCCAACATTTATATTTCCTACGTTTATGGTATGTGGCTTAATTTTTCCCTCTAACCAGACTGATTCTCCCACATGCAGATAGTGGACCCATTCAATCAACCACACTAAATACGCATCTAACTCTGGCCTAAAATCATCTCCTCCTCCTGATATAAATTCTCCTGGTGAAACATTTTTCACGTTCCAAGTATTTTTATTTACTACTCTTGCAACCTCAGTAGCTAATGTTCTGATAATAATAGGTGCATTTTCTACCGTGCTATCAATTACTATTCGTGCTTCAAATCTTGCTTTCAGCGCTAATTCCTCTGTTCCTGGATCTTTTCCCGATTCTAAACTCACAAGCTCTACAAATAACGCTGGCGCTACTAATTCTTTCCTTATTGCTGGATAAATTTCACATGTCTGTATAGACGATATTTCTTCCTTCAGTGTGCTGCAAATTGCTTGATGTAAATCTTTCCAGAACTTTGTCATGCATATAATTTAACTCATGTAATGTATAAAATATTTTTCAAATACCTTTTCAACTTCATAATTAACAAGATTCCCTATTATCCTTGAAGCCTCAGGTTCTAGTGGCAACTTAACTTCCTTTATTGGCAATGCTGCCCTTCCTTCACGTTTAAACATACCGCTATTTCCTTTTGGCATAACTGCTGCAAATCCTCCTATAAACTCATGCTTTCCTACTTTCGATCCTCTTCTTGTTTTTTGTATTTTGCCAATTGTCGATGCTCTAATGTCGTAGAGATTTGCTCTAATTAACACTTCTAATCTGCTTGTTTTTGCTTTAAAAATTCTTAATCTCTTTCTTATCAAACTTAATTTTATCTTCTTTTCCTCACTGATTTCCTTAGCTGCTTGCGCTTTTAACCATAGTGCTGTTCTATTTAGTGCTTTTATAGCTGCCAGTTTTACTTTCTGCTCTTTTTCGTCAATATTGTAGACTATTTCATTAATATTGTTACTAATTTTAATATCAAACACTTTCTATTGCCTCAATTTTCCATATTTCACTCGAAGAATCTTTTAACGGTGGTTCAAAAATCTTGTAGAACCTTTTTTCAATCTTGATATAATCACCTATGCTAAAGGAAGTAACGTCCTGATCACGTATTTCTACAGAAGCAATTTGCTGAGTTAATGCTCCATCTGCACCTAGAGAGTACGTAGTCTCAGGACGTTTTATTAGCACTTTTATTCTACGAATACCCTCCTTATTTCGATTACAATATATGGCTTCCACTCCTAGATGCTTAAAACAATCCTCCAATAATCGCTTAATATTCTCTTGCATATTTCTTTTTGATATACTAACCTTTACATGCTAAGAAGCGCATACCGGTAGAGTCGTTCTGTGCCTCACCAACTTGTAATTACTCTACCAGTATGTTATGCTATAGCGACTTTTACTAATACGCCAGGCCTATGGCACATTGGCAGAGGATTTGACTGCGTATGTAAATCAGTTCCTCTATCAAATCTTCTTGGCTCTTGTTTTGCATAGAGTGGCTGTCCAAGAGTATTTACTGTTTCATTAAAGTCTGCTGGTGCAAAATATGTTGTAAATGT
>NZ_QPIP01000138.1 GCF_003344345.1 Wolbachia endosymbiont of Cylisticus convexus
CAACCTATACCAAAGGATGTACAACATCTTGCAGCCAGAAAGGAAATGATTAATAGTCTGGCTAAAGGAGCGTGGCGAGCTTTAAATAGTAATAACTCTGATAGTCTTATTGCCTATGGTATTGGTCTTGGAAAAGTAAATGGTAATACTCTTCGTCCGGACTATGCAACGATTATGATGAATGAAACAAATGCCAATACAGAAAATCTTTCACGTGTTATACCTGATCCAATTCAAAATGCTACAATGATTTGCTTACCACAGATTACCAATCAAGATTATGAAAAGGGTATTAAAAGTTCTGTTCCATCAGCTAAGTACTATTGTGATAATGCAATGGTTATTAGCCATGATAGAAAAGTAAATGTGATGCAAAAGGACAAAACAATTGTTTATGATTTAATCGGTATAGATAGAGGTACCATTGTTGGAAGCAATGAATGGAACAATAATTTTCTAATTAGTTCAGGTGCAGCAGAAATAACTGGTGGTAATAGTAAGGTAGTAAATAGATTTGTTGTACATGATGTTAACTTCTCAGGTAAAATTATTGGTAAAGGGAACTCTACTAATATACTTGATTTGAGCAAATTGGCAGGAGATAAAGTTATAGTGAATGTTAATTATCGTTTTGAACCTAGTGCTTCCGGACAATTAAAAGTAAAAATAAATGATCATTTATTGATTGATGATTATATCGATAGTAATATTTTTAATTATCACTATGTTGGAAGGAAAAACAAAGTGGATAGGGTGCTATGTATTGGTTATTCTGAACACTTTACTGGAACTGATGATCGTGAAGTTATCATAGATAGTGGCGGTGGTTCTAGTAATAGTGAGAAAGACGTAGTTGAAGGTTGCAAAAAAGTAATTATTTCACCATATACTGAAGTCAAGGGTAGAAAGAGCAATTATACTTTTTATGTAAAAACTGCAGACTATAAAGGTAGGGGTTTATATTCAGAAATTGATGTAGACGGAACAGGAACTGTAGTTTTTCCGGAAGTTGATTTATTAGGTGATTGTGATCAAATAACTTACTCTAAAAACAGTAATACTTTATCTTTGAAAATAAATTTTGGTCAAAATAATCAATTTACCCTTGATATAAAAAATTATGTTGAACAAAGCAGTAATAAACCTCATTTTACGCTAATAGATAAAAATGGTAGTAATATTGTTCCTAAGATTGAAAGATCAGACTCATCAATTATAAGAATTACTTCGTTTGAGTTGCATACAGAACATTCTCTTGAGAGCTTTGATGCTGCAGAAAATCATTACAAGAAAATACTTAGCAATAATAAGGGATATAAAGTCTTTGGTGTTGTTAGAGAAAAACTACAAAGCAATAGCGCATTCCAACATATGGTATTTGGTTCTTCAGGAGAAGATATAATAAATTTTGATCAAAGGAATACGTTTGCTAGAGGTGGAAATGGAAGTGATACGTATGTTATTGATAGTAACATAGAGGAAAGAGAGATTATTATTGATAATAACTCAGATGATAAAAAATTAGATATGTTGGTTATGCCAGAAGTTCCTGAGAGGTTTTCAACTCAACAGTGTAACTTGCATTTAAGCTACAATAATATTCGTGTTCAAGTAAGGAATTATTTTCAGGGTAACAGCTATAGGCATCTTATAGTTATGAATAACAAAGGAGAAACCTTTATTCCTTATGTACAATCAATGTCATGTTCTGGCTCTCACATAGAAGATGGTGAATTAGTCCCTTTTTTCCATGCTACATCAACTCAAAATATGTTTTTACTGCCTAAAGATGTTCAATATAATTATGTAGTAATTGATTCTTATTTTGAAGATATTGAGAAATATGAAGATAAAGATGATCTCTTGTTAATAAGAGAAAGTGAAATTCCTTTTATTATTAGAATAGAAAATTTTTACAATGATCGAAGTAAATGGATAGGTATTAATTTTCTTCTGTGGAATAACGGTAATTTTTCATATTTTGACCTGCCACAAGAGATGGATGAAGTCGTGAGTTATCAAGATAAACTTAAGGATGATTACGAAGAGGTAATAAAAGAATATGTTATAGATTTTACTAAGTCTGTCAGTATTACACATAATCAAAACGATACTTTAACTTCGGTGGGGCAACGCGTAGGAGTAATGATATTAAAAAATATTACTCCAGATCGGATTAGGGTTTCCAGTAGCAATACAGACTTGGTGTTTTCTGACGAAGTATCTAACCATGTAATCAATGTAAAAAATTGGAATAATTCTGAGTCTTATAGGATTTCTACATTGGAATTCGATTTAGGATTAGAACCAATAATAATCCGGAGATTAGATAGGTTTAGTTTGTCTGATATAGCAGAAATACAAGATCTGATTAATAAAGCTTCAGAGATTTGTCAAAAGAAGACTGGGTGCGAAGCTAACATTGAAGCTAAAAATAACGATGGCCAAACACTTTTTCATATTGCTGCTCAAGAAGGCAAATTGCGTTCTATCAGGTTCCTTATAGGTAAAATTGAAAGTATGAATTTTGAAGATAATTTGTATGCAGAACCTGATGAACTAGTAAAAGCAGTTCGCCAAAGAGAAAGATTAAAGTCTCTCATAAATGAAAAAGATAAGTTCGGTTATACACCGCTGCAATATGCTGCTAAAAATGGTAAGTGGGATATAGTCAATCTTTTCCTTGATAAAACTGCTGAAAGAAATCCAGATGATGTTGCAAACAAGGATCGATTCTCAATAAGCTGGACCACTGTCCACTATGCTGTTTACAATAGTGATTTGAATCTACTTAATGATATATTTCAATTTCTTTCAGATAAAAACACTGTAGTGAATATGAAAGATAGCAGTGGTTGGGCACCTTTACACTATGCTGTATATTACAATGCTCTTGATGTGGTAAAATTTCTTGTGAACAAAGGTGCTGATATCAATGCTAAAGATAAAAATGGT
>NZ_QPIP01000139.1 GCF_003344345.1 Wolbachia endosymbiont of Cylisticus convexus
TTTTAAAACATTGTAAACTTCCTTCTATCTGGCACATTATACCACATTTCTTGCAGCTAAATCTGCCTACTGAAGTTATTTCCAGACTCGGTTATTCCTACATCAGAAAGACGAGTTGTTACTTTTGGTAGAATATTTGTACAAAAGCACTTTTTGCACTCTTCTAAAACATCATCTAACCCAACATTACCACTAAATTTAATTCCTCTTTCCAAGCTTGTTATTATTTTTGGATACGCTTCTTCAAGCTCAGTATGTATTCTATCTTTTTCTTTTGAGTCTAAATTTCTTATTTTGCCTTCTACAAATGAATCAAATTTCTTAAGCGCAAATCTAACTGCAATATTGATATCTGGTATAACCTCTACTCCTTTACTTGTTAAATTCTGATAGTGCCTACTCCTAGTATTATCTAAAGCTTCAGCAACACAACTAGCAAAAGCAATATTCTCACTACTCAAAAAACTACTAGGGCTGCTTGCTGAGTGGATAATAGATTGCTGAGCAGAAGGTAAAACAGGGACATTGCGGAACAAGCTACTGAGTGCAGCAGTAGTTGAAGCTCCCATCCAACTAAACACATTATCAATAAAGGAAGAAGGTTTGACTACATTGCCTGTCACGTCTGCAGTATCGTCAGCTTCTAACGCTTTAAGATTTCTAGTGGGCAATACTGCTTTATAATCAAACTCAACATCACCTTTCAACATGGATAATATTTTTTGTATTATATGGTCTTCACACATAAGTTCTGGATTATCTCCAACAACATCAGATGCCGTTTCACCATTTACATCTCTTACATTAGGGTCAGCATTATTGTCGATGAGAAGTTTTACCATCCCTACTCGACAATGGAAAGACGCTAAGTGCAAAGGTGTCTTACCCATTGTGTCTTGCAAATTGACATCAGCAAGATGAGAAAGTAGAAATTGTCCTGCTTCTTCTCTACCATATTCAGCGGCAACGTGCAAAGCAGTTCTCAAATCTTCACTATTAGCAGCATTAACACTAGCACCACTGGTAATCAAAAGATTCAATATCTTCAAACTATTCTCTTTAACAGCAAAACTTATAGGTTTTATACCATATTTTTCACCATTAAAAACCTTGCTTACACCTATATAATCTGCAGTTATAATACATTCTTCAGCTTTCAAAAGATTATGCTCTTCTATAGCAGCAAATAACTAGTCTGTAAAAACTTCAGTCTGTTTGCTCATAAAACACCTCATAAAGAATAACATTTTTGGTTTTATATCATATAATTTAGTATGCACAAGTAAAATTTACAGAAAAACCTAAAAAACTTCTAATAGTGATAATTTGAGAGTATTATTACCCTTTTAACGCTAATCAACTATGTGACCTTACCCAGAAAAAGTGGAGAGAAAGTTGGGACGTTTTTATAGTAAAAAATGTTTTCATAAAGGGGTGTAATATGACAAATGGAAGAAAGTATACAGCAGAGTTCAAAGAAGAAGCTGTAAAACTTCTTAGAGAAAGGGAAGAAACAATTTCACAAATAGCAAGAGATCTAGGTATAAACCCTGGTGTATTAGGTAAGTGGATAAAGAAGTATAACGAGAAAAAGTCAGCAGCAAATGCATTTCCAGGCAGGGGTAGCGTAGCTCCTTACGATAAAGAGAGATTTGACTTAAAGAGAGAGTTAGCAAGAGTAACAAGGGAAAGAGACATTTTAAAAAAAGCCCTGGGATATTTTGCAAGTTACAAAGATTTATTTATCAAAAAGCATAAAAACTACTATAAAATACAGGAGTTATGCAGGATTTTGAAAGTATCTGCTAGCAGATACTATAAACGGATTAGTAAGAAGAAAAGCACCAAAGAGTTAACAAGGGAGCTGCTGCTAGCAGATATTCAAAAAATATACCAAGCATCTAATTGTAGATATGGGGCACCTAAGATTCATGCTGAACTAAAGTCTTTAGGTAAAAATTGCAACATCAAAACAGTGCAGGATATCATGCAAAAAATGGTATTCAAGCTAAACTGAGGCGAAGATTCAAAAGCAAAAAACAGCAGACTGACAATAGAGTTATAACCCCTAATATATTGGACCATTTACTACTGATCGGCCAAATAGAATATGGGTTTACATACATAAAAACTAAGGATGGCTGACTATATTTAGCAGCAATAATTGATCTATATTCACGTATGGTAGTTAATGAGTAGTACAATAGCTAAGCGATTAGTTATAAATGCTTTATTGATGGCTGTTGATAGGCGCAAACCCGCCAAAAATCTGCTATTTCATAGTGATCAAGGTTCACAATATACCTCTAAAAATTATTAATTTTTGCTGAACACAAAAAACATCATTTCCAGTATTAGTCATAAAGGCTGTTGTTATGACAACTCTGTTGTTGAAAAGCTCAGACTCAAGGCAGACCCCAATCTTTGAATGCTTACTATTACCCACAAATATAAATGGACTTATAAATAAAGTATTAGAATATTAAAGTTTGCAAATATTGAGGGTATAAAAATGGCAAGTGAATGGGCTAAAAATGAATTTGGAGATGCGACACTTGGAGATAAAAGACTAACTGACCGATTGGCGAATATTGCTGATAGCTTGGCAAATATGCCTGAAAGTTCAATCAATCAAGCATGTGAAAGTTGGTCAGAAGCAAAATGGGCATATCGTTTTTTTCAAAATGAGAACGTGAAAGAAAGCGATATTCTAGCTTCACATACTACAAAAACTGTTGAAAGAATAAAAGCTCATAAAAAGATTCTTGTAATTCAAGATACAAGTTGTATTTCATACACGGGCCATAAAAAAACAAGTGGGTTGGGAATTATCTCAAGAAAACGTAGTAAGGGTGTTATGCTGCATACAGCTTTTGCTGTTAGTACAGAAGGCTTGGCATTAGGAATACTAGATCAAAAAATTTACTCGAGACCACCTGTTTCTGAAGAAGCCAAAGAGCTAAAAGAGAGGAATCGTAAAAGAGCACATATTGAAGATAAAGAAAGTATAAAGTGGCTAGAAAGCCTAAAGAAAACAGATAGCATTATAGACTCAACTAAAACTGAAGCTATAACTGTATGTGATAGAGAGGCAGATATTTATGAATTTTTTGAACTTGCACGTAATCTTAACTCAGCAGTTTTAGTAAGAGCTTCCAAAGATCGAGATATAAATAGAAAATCCAGATTTTCCAACGATAAACAAAAATTATGGAAATTTGTTGAAGACTTCTCTAGCATTGGTACAATAGAAATTGAAATCCCTGCAAGAGATAATAAGCCAAAAAGAACAGCATGTTTAGAGGTTAAGTTTGGGAAGTTTATGATGGATCCGCCTAAAAGGCACATAAGGTATAAAGAGTTA
>NZ_QPIP01000140.1 GCF_003344345.1 Wolbachia endosymbiont of Cylisticus convexus
ATTATACGCTTTTTCCTTTGCTCATATGCTAGTAACTCTTCTTCTGACCAATTAAACTTATTCATCTCTTCATAAGCTCGTTTTATTATTACGTCACTACCAACTATCTTATCTAGATCCTCTTCCCTTGTTTCTCCTGCATATACGAAAAAAATAACACCATTTTTCTACTATATTTTCTAGTTGGTCTTCTTTGGTTTTTGTAAATTTTGGTAGCTCTATAAATACGAAGTAAAAATCCTTCAAGTCATGTTCAAAGCTATTTTTATCCAAGATGACATGATTTGATTTGTACTCAGCCTTATCTGGAAAAATAATGCAATCAGCAACAGCAATAAAGATAATTTCCTTGAGATTATGATACTCATCACCTTGATCAGCTTGACTTGAGTAGGCTTTAGCAGCATAATACTGAGCACGCTTTTCGAAGCCTTTGGTCTTAGTGAACTGCATCTCTATGATGTATCTGGAACCTTGAGAGTCCTTACAAAGAACATCGACAATACTCTGCTTTTTGGCGGCAATGGATGAGATTGCTGCTTTTGCTGAAAAATTTGATGAGGGGCTTAGAGTTGGAGAAGAAAGAGGCATCCAAATCGGCCATGAAAAGGGCAAAGCGGAAGGAGAAAAACAGGCTAAAATAGCTGTAGCCAAAAACCTACTTAAAGCTGGCATCTCTACTGACATCATATCACAAACTACAGGTCTTTCCTTTAATGAAATCAAACAGTTACAGTCAGAAAAGACCTCATAGTTCCCTCTATTTATCGCTCTAACACACTGCTTATTCCTTTAACTACTGATGTTCCATTTAAGAAAGTATCAGGCTTTTTAGATAACTCTACTTTTCCTGAAACCTGCTGATCTAAGATCTTAGAAGGCTTTTCTACTTTCTGTTGTAGCAGTGCAGTTTCTTTTTCCCCCTCTAATTGGCTTCTTAAGTGGACTAGAAACTTATCAGTTTGTTTTAATTCTGGACATGCTTCTTTTGCAAATGAATATAGAGTTTTTGGTATTTCAGAAAATTTTTCACTTACTATTTGCCTAACTACAGCTGATTGTACTGCCACAGGGTCAAAGTTTAGATTTTCTACTGATATACCTGATTTAGTGGCTGTTTCATTCAATAATCGCTCAAATTCCTTTGTAATATTTAATGCATAGCCCTGTGCCTCTAGTGGAGATATAGGCTGATCTGCTGTAGAAATGTACTTTTGACCTGTAACTTTTCTAATCAATAAATCAAGTAACATTATTGTACCATTTACATCTATTGGCGCATCAATTTGTGAGATAGAGCTTGTAGTATTTAATGTTTCCTCAGGTAAAGCAGCTCTAGAACTAAACAACCCTCCTATAGAATCTTTTACCCAACTAAACAAATCATTTATCCATGAAGATGGTCTCGTACTACTACTTGCCACTATCTCAGATTGATTACTTGAATCTATAATAGAGTGCTTATTTAGCAAATGACTATAATGACGATTATGGTCTCCATGGTGATGACGACGCTTACGGTGTCTTACACGATCATTAGCTAGAGTAACATGAGGAATCAACATTGAAGATTGAACTGCAGACTTGCTCCTTAAATATTCCTCAATTTCTCCATAATTTTGATGAATAGCCAAATCCAAAGGTGTCCTATTATCAAAAGTTAAGGCATTAACATCAGCATCTCTCTCAACAAGACACACAACTACATCTAATGAGCCAAATTGAGCAGCCCAATGAAGAGGTGTCCAACCCTCACTATCTCTGGCCTTAACATTAGCGCCTCTATCAAGAAGTAGATTTACTACATTCAGCCTACCTGCTTGAACAGCAATGTGTAAAGGTTTTTGATTATAGTAATTTTGAGACTCAATATCAGCGCCTCTATCAAGAAGAAATTCAACTATATCTAAATTACCTTCTTGTACAGCATAATGTAAAGGTGTTCCCTGATATGTTGTTTCATTATCGATATTAGCACCATTATCAAGAAGAAATTTTACTATACTCCATTTACCTGCTTCCGCAGCAAGGAGTATAGGTGTCCAACCCTGCCTATCTTGAGCTTCAATGTTAGCACCATTATCAAAAAGAAGTTTGACTTGACTTAAATCACCATACTGAGCAGCAAGACATATAGAAGTTGTAGGGCTTTTTTGCAAATTAGTAAAAGAACTAATATAATTTAATTTATCGATATCATCTGCATTGTATATTTTATCCATTTCATCACTTAATAGTATTTTTTTATCAGCGAATCTTATAGACAATGTTTTCATTTTAGGTTCTTTATAAAAATCCTTAAAGTATATAATACATAGCTCTACATTGGCATTAAAAGCATTGGTAACTATCAAGTCATATCCCAAATAAAGAAAAGCATATTGTCCTGCTTCTTTAGATATGATTAGCTTTCTATTTTCTTCTACATCTTGAGGTGTAACTACAACAATTTCTTCATCAGAGATTAGGAGTGAGGGCTTTAAACCTAAGCTTTCATCTATCTCCATTGGTGCATTATTGAAAATAATTTGTAACTTTTTATGCCAATTATTTACAAGTGCATCTTTTAGTCTAACTTTTATCACATTTTTTTGCAAACCAGTAGCCGACAAAAATAACCCAATCAACAAATCACTTTCGTCTTTGATAATCCTTGATGTTGGTTCTATACTTAAGTCTCTATTTATTTGCCGCACTAATTGGCGAAAATCTAATGTATCCCTTAAACTTTTCTTTTTGTTGATATCATTGCTAATTACTACTTCTCGAATAGGGAGGTTTTCTATATCAAGTATTTCATAACCTGAAGTAATTACACGTACACTGTTTTCATCTACAATAATATTTTTTCTTTTACTTTCTTCTGCATTAAGTTTATTGTGTATATTTTCCAAGAAAATTGGATAGAAGTCAGAACTCTTTTTCTCCCTTTTTGATTGGTTGAGAGAAGTAGACTCTTCAACATTTTTGATCATGGAAGATATTCTACCTATTACTTGCTGATTATTTTCCTCAGCCAATATTAATTTAGAGCACTGACCTACTACACTTTGATCATAACCATTTAATGAAAGATTATTCTGTAACTTTCTTGATAACACTGAAGCCTGAGTGCTATTCAATTTATCTCCAAATTCGGTAAGTTGCTCCAAACTACAGAACTTTTCTGTAAAGCTAATTTGATCTTGGAGTGAAGAAAAACCTAAACATCGATACATTGGGTTTTTATTTTCACTTTCGAAGCCGTCAATTGATATTAAACATTTAAAGTCATTTTCTATTTTAGGAGTATATTTATCTTTATTATTGTAATTCTCTGAAACTTTTTCAATTAGATCTTGTATTTTTCTTACCTCAGATAAATTAAACCTATCTAACCTACGAATTATTATTGGTTCTATGCCTAAATCGAACTCCAATGTAGAAATTCTATAAGATTCGGAATTATTCCAATTTTTTATATTGACTACATGGTTAGATACTTCATCGGAAAACACCAAATCTGTATCACTACTGGAAACCCTAATCCAATCTGGAGCAACATTTTTTAATATTACTACTCCTACGCGTTCTTCATCTTGCCCAACCGAAATTAAAGTATCGTTTTGATTATGTGTAATATTGATAGATTGATTAAAATCTATAACGTATTCTTTCATAATTTTTTCATAATCATTCTCTTGATAGTCCATTATTCCATCAACCTCTTGCTGTAAACCTAAATATGGAAAAAAATTACCATTGTTCCACAGAAGAAAATTAACATCTCTCCATTTACTTTGATCATTATAAAAATCTTCTATTCTAATCACAAAAGAAATTCCACTCTCTCTTATTAATAAGAGATTATCTTTATCTTTGTATTTCTTGATATCTTCAAGACAGGAATCAATCACTACATGATCGCCTTGAAAGTCCTTAGGTAAAAAAAACTTATCCTGAGTTTGTGTAGCATGAAAAAAAGGAACTAACTTACCATATTCCATGGAAGAACCAGCATATAGCTCTGACTCATACAACATTGGCTCTACGTAAGGAATAAAGGTTTCTCCTTTGCTATTCATAACCATAAGGTGCCCATAGCTATCATTGCGGAAATAATCTTTCACCACAACATTATCACCTAAATATAAATTAAACTCTTGCGTTTTAAATTCTCTCGGAACTTCTTGCATAAGCATTGTGTCTAATTTTTTATCATCTGAGTTATTATCAATAATAATTTCTCCTTTCTCTGTGTTACTATCAATAACATATATATCACTTCCATTTCCACCTCTAGCAAACATAGTTCCCTGATCGAAGTTTATTACATCATCTTCCAAAGAACCAAAAACCATGTGTGGAACTGTACTATTATTCTGATCTTGCACTTTATCTCTAATAACACCAAAGACTTTATAACCCTTATGATTATTTAGAATTTTTTTGTAATGATTTTCAACATCCTTAAAATTATTTAAGGAATGTTCTGAATGTAATTCAAACGAAGTAATTTTTATAATTGATGAGTCTGATCTTTCAATCTTAGGAACAATATTACTACCATTTCTATCTATTAGTACAAAGTGAGGTTTATTACTGCTTTGCTCAACATAATTTTTTATATCAAGAGTAAATTGATCGTTTTGACCAAAATTTATTTTCAAAGACAAAGTATTATTGTTTTTAGAGTAAGTTATTTGATCACAATCACTTAATAAATCAATTTTCGGAAAAATTACAGTTCCTGTTCCATCTACATCAATTCTTGAATATAAACCCCTACCTTTATAGTCTGCAGTTTTTACATAAAAAGTATAATCGTTCTTTCTACTCTTAACTGTAGTATACGGCGAAATAATTACTTTTTTGCAACCTTCAACTACGTCTTTCTCACTATTACTAGAACCACCGCCACTATCTATGATAACTTCACGATCATCAGTTCCAGTAAAGTGTTCAGAATAACCAATACATAGCACCCTATCCACTTTGTTTTTCCTTCCAACATAGTGATAATTAAAAATATTACTATCGATATAATCATCAATCAATAAATGATCATTTATTTTTACTTTTAATTGTCCGGAAGCACTAGGTTCAAAACGATAATTAACATTCACTATAACTTTATCTCCTGCCAATTTGCTCAAATCAAGTATATTAGTAGAGTTCCCTTTACCAATAATTTTACCTGAGAAGTTAACATCATGTACAACAAATCTATTTACTACCTTACTATTACCACCAGTTATTTCTGCTGCACCTGAACTAATTAGAAAATTATTGTTCCATTCATTGCTTCCAACAATGGTACCTCTATCTATACCGATTAAATCATAAACAATTGTTTTGTCCTTTTGCATCACATTTACTTTTCTATCATGGCTAATAACCATTGCATTATCACAATAGTACTTAGCTGATGGAACAGAACTTTTAATACCCTTTTCATAATCTTGATTGGTAATCTGTGGTAAGCAAATCATTGTAGCATTTTGAATTGGATCAGGTATAACACGTGAAAGATTTTCTGTATTGGCATTTGTTTCATTCATCATAATCGTTGCATAGTCCGGACGAAGAGTATTACCATTTACTTTTCCAAGACCAATACCATAGGCAATAAGACTATCAGAGTTATTACTATTTAAAGCTCGCCACGCTCCTTTAGCCAGACTATTAATCATTTCCTTTCTGGCTGCAAGATGTTGTACATCCTTTGGTATAGGTTG
>NZ_QPIP01000141.1 GCF_003344345.1 Wolbachia endosymbiont of Cylisticus convexus
AAAGAAAAACAGCTCTTTTCCAAGATACTTGCCAATAACTTCATTGAGATTTTTTTTTGAATTCCTCTTGTTTTCTTTTATCTTGTACATTGTGTTGGTGTAATATATGAAAATTTCATATATTACGGTGCACTGTAGACTTACTGACATTCAGACCAAATTTTTTCTGAATCTTTATTCTCATTTCTTTAATAGTAATATTAGGATTTTCTTCTATCCATACTTCAACTTGCTCAAGTTGGCTATGATTCAATCTAGTTTTTTTACAGCATTGAGCAGGAGCAAATAGTTTTTCTTCTCTTCCAAATTTTAAGTCATGAAGTTACTGCGTTTCTTGAAATGCAGCATATCTTTGCTACAGCCGTTATGCTATGCTTTTTTGCTAGCAATTACAGCATTTAGTTTTTTTATGCATTGTTTCTTACTTTCTTCAGCATTTTTCTTGCCGATTCCACCACTTGTTCATCTAATAGTTTTGATCTTAATCCTATTTTACCCCGCTATTTTACTTGTTTCAGTATGGACTTTTTTTCTCTTTATTGTCTATCCGCTCTCTCCTTAATGGGCATTGGTATTAGTACCCCATATTAGTTTAAAATTTTCTAACTTTCATTACTTTTTGTAAACTGTTTCTAGTTTTGAGTATGAATGTTAATTCTTTTTTGTCTGAAGACAAAATTATCTTATCCATTTCATAGAGGCCATTTATAAGACATTCACATTCGCTACTCACTTCCGTCATCTCTTCCATTATTGAAATTTTCAGATTGAGCATTATGTATCTGTATACAGTTCCATACTCTGTCTCTAATGTGTTCTTCAATACCAAACTGTTTTCATTGTGTTCAACTACTGTATACGAGTCATCTGTAGATTTTTGATCATTCTCATCAAGCATAGACACTATATACCTTGCGTCTTTCTCAAAAAAGCTTAAGTATTCACCAGGAAAACTCAGTTCATTATGCTCAGTTATGTATGTACTATAATCTGCGTAATTAAGCTCAGCTGAACTAATATTTTCCTCAGAAAACTCTGAATAGTCGTTGGAAAAGTTTATAAAATCTATCATAATGCTACCATATTATATTAATAATCTATTAATATAATAACCAACATTGTTATATAAATCAAGTAAGTTAATTTATTAATAATGATAATCAAGCTCCAACTATTGCAGATTGAACGTTAGAATGATCGCTAGCTTTGAAATTATTATTTTCATCTATTTGCGGCTGATTAATCATAGTTCGAACAAGATTGGTTGCCATAAAGGTACAGCCTAGAATAAAAAAAGCAGTAGAAATAAAAGGAATAATAGGAGATTCGAGAGGCAATATAAATGTAATTCCTCCTATTAAAAATGAAATGCTAGATGCGATATCAAGACAGATCTTCGTTAGTTTCTCTTGCCGAGGAGTATCGAGTTGCTTATTAAGATCATGCCGCCTAAAATGATCAGTTAATGACCATATATTTAAGGCAAGCGAAAGTGCACTTAGTATGGTGCTGGCAATACTAAAATATAGACTTAAGACAGAAATATTCAAAGCTAATGCTGCTATGTACCCAATCGTAGATAGTGCAGTAACTAAGCGTTTTAAATGAGTTCGTATTTTCTTTCTGTAAACAAGCCTCTTTTCCTCACAATTCATAAACTTAAGTGTAGTAAATATATTATAGCATTAATTAACTCAAGAATCAATATAGAGTGCCCGAGAGAAGACTTGAACTTCCACAACTTGAAAAGTTACTAGCACCTGAAGCTAGCGCGTCTACCAATTCCGCCACCCGGGCAGGCTTTATTGCATAGGAGAAAAAGATTCAGCAGTGATTCTATTATAGAGTAAATATCTATCAAATAAATACAGCTTATGCCACAAAGAATGAAAGTCAGCAACTGAATTGAATATAACAAATTTCTAGAAGAAAGATACCGTCTTGCTAGTCAACAAAAAAATTACTCAAGCTGTATCATAAAATCAAAAAATACTTCTGATTGTGTAACAGTACACAGATTACAGTTAGTGAATATGTTGAATGGATTGGAAGCATTTTTTGATTTTAAACTACAGTCAACATCCTAGTTCTGTAATTCTTGATATGATTTGGATCAAAAGCACTTTTGGATGTCAGGATACCGAAAATGATATGGAGTAGCTTACGCATTGCAGCTCCCACAATTGCCATATTATGCTTACCCTTCTTCTTTAGTCTTTGGCAAAAACTCACAATGATAGGATTGTGATTCTTGGCTACTATGGCAGGAAAGAAAAGGGCCTTACGTAATGTTTGTGAACCTGATTTACTTAATCTTGGTTTAGAATGTACAGATGAACCTGATGTTATATTTTTCGGTATAACTCCTGTATATGCTGCCAATTGCCTGGCATCTCTAAAAGCTTTTATGTCAGGGATTTCAGCTAAAATAGCCATTGCTGATTCCTCTCCTATTCCTGGAATAGTCAATAGAAGCTGAAAATTTTCCAACAATTCTTTGTGCTGCTTTAATAGTTTGCGTATGGAGTTTTTTATTATTTCTATTTTTTTAACTATATTCGTTGCAACAAGCATTTGCAACTTCTTTAGGCAGTCTCTCTTTTTTTTCTAGGTGGTTATTTACTAATTCTTTTAACGCAACTGAGCAACGATAAAGATGTTTTAATTTTTTCATTTCAGAAGAAGGTGGTGTCCAACGAGTTGGTTCCTGTCTTTGGCAATAATCAGCAATAATTTCTGCATCAGTCTGATCATTCTTTTGTCTTACGAGCTTACTCCTTGTATAAGATTTAATACAATAAGGATTTACAACACTAACAAAATGTCCAGCATTGTGCAGAAATTCAGCCAAAGCTTCGCTATAACAACCACATGCATGACTTTACTTCTTCCACATTATGCTTTTGTAGAAAACTCAGCAGACCTTGAAACCCAAGATCATCGTTCTTAAAGCTCCTTTTCCTAGTTTCACGCTTTTCTTTTTTACTT
>NZ_QPIP01000142.1 GCF_003344345.1 Wolbachia endosymbiont of Cylisticus convexus
CCCAACTTTCTCTCCACTTTTTCTGGGTAAGGTCACATAGTTGATTAGCGTTAAAAGGGTAATAATACTCTCAAATTATCACTATTAGAAGTTTTTTAGGTTTTTCTGTAAATTTTACTTGTGCATACTAAATTATATGATATAAAACCAAAAATGTTATTCTTTATGAGGTGTTTTATGAGCAAACAGACTGAAGTTTTTACAGACTAGTTATTTGCTGCTATAGAAGAGCATAATCTTTTGAAAGCTGAAGAATGTATTATAACTGCAGATTATATAGGTGTAAGCAAGGTTTTTAATGGTGAAAAATATGGTATAAAACCTATAAGTTTTGCTGTTAAAGAGAATAGTTTGAAGATATTGAATCTTTTGATTACCAGTGGTGCTAGTGTTAATGCTGCTAATAGTGAAGATTTGAGAACTGCTTTGCACGTTGCCGCTGAATATGGTAGAGAAGAAGCAGGACAATTTCTACTTTCTCATCTTGCTGATGTCAATTTGCAAGACACAATGGGTAAGACACCTTTGCACTTAGCGTCTTTCCATTGTCGAGTAGGGATGGTAAAACTTCTCATCGACAATAATGCTGACCCTAATGTAAGAGATGTAAATGGTGAAACGGCATCTGATGTTGTTGGAGATAATCCAGAACTTATGTGTGAAGACCATATAATACAAAAAATATTATCCATGTTGAAAGGTGATGTTGAGTTTGATTATAAAGCAGTATTGCCCACTAGAAATCTTAAAGCGTTAGAAGCTGACGATACTGCAGACGTGACAGGCAATGTAGTCAAACCTTCTTCCTTTATTGATAATGTGTTTAGTTGGATGGGAGCTTCAACTACTGCTGCACTCAGTAGCTTGTTCCGCAATGTCCCTGTTTTACCTTCTGCTCAGCAATCTATTATCCACTCAGCAAGCAGCCCTAGTAGTTTTTTGAGTAGTGAGAATATTGCTTTTGCTAGTTGTGTTGCTGAAGCTTTAGATAATACTAGGAGTAGGCACTATCAGAATTTAACAAGTAAAGGAGTAGAGGTTATACCAGATATCAATATTGCAGTTAGATTTGCGCTTAAGAAATTTGATTCATTTGTAGAAGGCAAAATAAGAAATTTAGACTCAAAAGAAAAAGATAGAATACATACTGAGCTTGAAGAAGCGTATCCAAAAATAATAACAAGCTTGGAAAGAGGAATTAAATTTAGTGGTAATGTTGGGTTAGATGATGTTTTAGAAGAGTGCAAAAAGTGCTTTTGTACAAATATTCTACCAAAAGTAACAACTCGTCTTTCTGATGTAGGAATAACCGAGTCTGGAAATAACTTCAGTAGGCAGATTTAGCTGCAAGAAATGTGGTATAATGTGCCAGATAGAAGGAAGTTTACAATGTTTTAAAAGGCAACATCGAAAAGATGTTTGATGAGCAGCAGATAGTTAATAGTGGCCAAGTGCAAATGCCTAACGACATTGCTAATAATAAACCTAGAAGCTATTTAAATAATACAACAGTGGACAAACAGTTACAAAATGCCATTTCTTCCTGAAGTTGTTTAATTTTGTCTGCAGAAAGGCCAGTGATTTCAGCGATAACATCAATAGAGACACCGGCCTTGAGTGAGTTTTTTGCAACTTCAACGTCCCTTTCCTTTCGACCCTCTGCTCTACCTTTTTGATGGCCGATTTGGATGCCTTCTAGTCTACCTTTTTCTTGACCTAATCTAAGCCCCTCATCAAATTTTTCAGCAAAAGCAGCAATCTCATCCATTATACGTTTTTTCCTTTGCTCATATGCTAGTAATTCTTCTTCTGACCAGTTAAACTTATTCATCTCTTCATAAGCTCGTTTTATTATTACGTCACTACCAACTATCTTATCTAGATCCTCTTCCCTTGTTTCTCCTGCATATCGAAAAAAATAACACCATTTTTCTACTATATTTTCTAATTGATCTTCTTTTGTTTTGTTAAACTTTGGTAGCTCTATAAATACGAAGTAAAAATCCTTCAAGTCATGTTCAAAGCTATTTTTATCCAAGATGACATGATTTGATTTGTACTCAGCCTTATCTGGAAAAATAATGCAATCAGCAACAGCAATAAAGATAATTTCCTTGAGATTATGATACTCATCACCTTGATCAGCTTGACTTGAGTAGGCTTTAGCAGCATAATACTGAGCACGCTTTTCGAAGCCTTTGGTCTTAGTGAACTGCATCTCTATGATGTATCTGGAACCTTGAGAGTCTTTACAAAGAACATCGACAATACTCTGCTTTTTAGCGGCAATTTCAGGGTCTAGAATGGTAGCTAAGAATTCAACATCGTGAATAGCGGCTAAGCCAGTAAAGCCTAAAATATCGTTCAAGAAATGAATGAGGATATCTTTATTCTTTTCAGTGCCAAATATTCTTTTGAACGAGTAAGAGTTTAGTGGACTGAGATATTTTCCACTAAACTCTCCTCTAGGAACCGTACTTGAAAGTTTCCCTTCATACGGCTCGAGCCATCTTAAGTCCTTTTCTCGAGAACCGGCAACAGCTTCCTTCAAATATTCTGGCATTTCAAATTCCTTACTAGGATTAACATTAATCATATCTTATCATCCTCATAAAGAGAAGGATTATTTGATCTACGTTTTTCAAAGTAGGCATACCATTCTTTATCGTAGGGATTTGCCTCAGCTTGAATTTTCTTGTGGCGACGAATTGGTACGCTTGTTGCTTGAAAGAGTTCCTTCCACTCAACTGTACCTTTATTCTTAGTCAGCGCTGCAAAGCACCATCTTCTGGCTTCTTTTGTTTTAAAGTATTTCTCCTTAATCCAGCGTAAGCCTTTATTAGGGTGTCTGCGTTTTGACCATTGCCATAAGGCTTTAAAAATCTCAGAATCCACTTTCTCATAAGCTTTTCTTGCGCATATTCCCCTGTGGTAATAGACCCACCCTCGAATTTGAGGTGTGAGCAGTTCTATTACTTTTTCTTGGGTTGCTGCGCAGTTCTTACGAATCAAGCACCGGATGCGCTTCAGAAGTCGGTTTGTACTTTCTGCTGAAGGTTTGATGATTATCTTCCTTTCGTACTTACGTACTGTCTGACCTAGAAAATCAAATCCCTGTTCTACGTGTGTGATCTTGGTTTTTCCTGTGGATAGAGTTAACCCTCTGTCGCTGAGGAAATCCTCTACTAGCCTTTTAACTTTAGTCTCAAGAATTTCTTTTGATTTTCCAGTGTTACTATGAAGTCATCCGCGTAGCGAATCACGTGCACACCATATTTCTTGCGTTTTCTTGTTCCCTTCTTCCCGAAATGTTTACTGATAACATTTTCGAAACCATCAAGGGTCAAGTTAGCAAGTACAGGGGAGATAATTCCTCCTTGTGGAGTCCCTGCTATTGTGAAGCGGAACATTTGTTTTTCTATGAACCCAGATTTTAACCATTTGCTGAGAATATTCTTTTCTATTGGAATTGAGCTTTCTAACCAGCAATGGTCTATTTCATCAAAACACTTCTTAATATCCGCCTCTAGGATCCATTGCGATCTGTCGCGTCCCGCCAAAGTTTTGTGGATCTGGCTTATCGCATCAGCAGCTGAGCGATGTTTCCTAAATCCGTATGAGTGTCTATCTCCTATTGTTTCTGCAACAGGATCAAGTCCCATAAGATATAAGGCCTGCATCGCTCGATCTTTCATAGTGGGAATACTAAGAGGTCGCTTGCTGCCTGTAGGTTTGGGGATATAGACTCGTCTCAAAGGTTGAGAGCGATATCCTCGTTGCCTCAGGTTTGCAATTCCTTGAGATTTTGCTGAAGGGCTCTGCCACAACTGGTTGTCAACACCAGCTGTACATTTTCCTTTATTTGAAGTTACGCGTTTTACTGCCAACGCTTTAGCACTAAAACTACGTGTGAGGAGGCGTTGTAAAGTTTTCACTTTATTCCATCTCCTAGCTTTTGTTGCCTGAACAATACGAGCTTGTAGCCTTCTGGTATTTTTTTTACACTGAAACCAGTTAATTTGATTCCAGTGTTCTGCTGTACCGAAAGGTGCACTTACAATTTTACCTGTAACCATCTGCTTTCCTCACTTAAAAGGTTTTACAAACAATCTTGTTCAAGATGACCGTAGTGGACGTCAGTTCTCTTTCGAGCCAGATAACGTTTAAACCTGTATCTCATCCATTACAGATGAGCATTCACTTTTTCCACACTCCCAATCCCACATATCCATCAGTCTTTCTCATGATCAACCTTACTGAGTAAAGAAATTACCCAGAGATATATGGGGTTTCCGTGTTCCACCTATCAAACAACGAGCGGGTTAGGATTGATCTATACACCGGTGGTGTTTATGTTTGCGTATCAGATGCGTTCACGCTGATAACCTACCACATACCTTTTGGTCCAAGCCTGTCAGTGTCTTTGGCTTGTTCGATTTAACGATGCTTACGATCATTCACTTCTGTTATCCATACCGTTCACCCTAGCCCCCGTGCCAACTTGACACTTATAGCATCGTTCCTTCTTCACAGACCGAACTTCTCCTTTTCGGGCGGGTTCATTGTCCTAAACGCTTTGCATAAGACATTACTGTACTTATACAGTTTAGTAGGGTACGAGTGGCAAAACACTCGGTTTAGTCAGTGCTAAACAGTTTAATAGACGACTTTCACGTCACAC
>NZ_QPIP01000143.1 GCF_003344345.1 Wolbachia endosymbiont of Cylisticus convexus
GTGTGAGGCTCGGTTTCTCCAAGGATTGCTACATCTAGGCGATATATATCATTGCTTAAAGCTCGTTCATAATGATCGCGTAGATAGTTTTCTATAATCCTAATAACTGGACCACTAGACCTGAAAAAATTTACTCTTCCAAATGATAACACTGGTCCATCTTTTTCTATTTTTACCCCTGAATAATCAGAAAGAAGATCTCCAAATAAACTCTCATCCAATATAAATCTCTGCGCATTATAATAATCGTTAAAAATCCTCATCAATCTGGATCTTACAGGCAGTGATAGTTTTGCCAGCTCTACTACTGCATCTACGAAGAAGTCATTTGGTACCTCTTTTATCCCTACTTGCAACTCAAAAAAGTGTTTACCAGGTGGTTCTTCGATAATTTTAATATCTTCTATATTTGCCCACTTGAGTGCTATTTTAAGTGATTTAGGTGTTCCTCTCAGTCTTTGAAATTTTACTCCTTCTACTACGGCTTTTCTTTTATCCTTTATCCAACGTAGAATTTCCCCCAATTCATATTCCTCAATCAACCACGGCAATGTTTCTTCTTTAAGATTAAACTTAAATCCTTTGATACAGCTTGGATCAACCTTATAATCTATTGCATCAACCAGTGCTTGCTCTTGCTTTGTTGCGTTTGGCGGTAATAAACTTTTCATTTGTCTTTTCTTTCAAGTTGCTTTAATTTCCTTTATTTAGGTAGCTTATGAGTAAGCAAGAGGTCATTGCAGAACTGATCAAAAATAAAGATGTTCTTAATATCAAAAACACTTTCCTTAATATTTGACCATATTATCCATACTTTAAAAAACAAATTACAACTTCTGGAAGAAAATCAATACTTTCGTCTCCCTAACATTGGGTATTTTTATCCAGTAAACCACTTATTGCACGCAATCCCCTCACTGGCACAAAACAAAAAAATACGTTTTAAATCCTATCTAACTTGACGTGGCCAAGCACTGCACACTCATTCCCCAGTACTACAACATCCTCTTTTGGCTCGATTAATTCTACGTTTTCTACACCCTCTACAAACAAATTTGCTATTATCCAAGATCTTGTAACATTCCATCCCAGCCTTCTATTTGCTTCAAACTTCTTAATAAACTGCTTCTTGATTTCCTCCTTCGATATTACAGGACTTATGCTCATTCTGCTGTGAATATCTAT
Source organism: Wolbachia endosymbiont of Cylisticus convexus (assembly GCF_003344345.1). The sequence goes on from NZ_QPIP01000143.1 coordinate 1,186, forward strand.
TTCCGTAATATTGCAACCAATTACTGTTACTGTATCGGTTAAAACCCTTATATCATCTCTAGTAACTTGCTTTCTTACAATTTCAAGTAGCTCTTCTAACACTATGCCAGTTGTGGATAATTGTGTTGATAAGATTGAAATTTGTACTTTTCCTGGTATAGGTGATTCTACTAGTGCATCTTTTACTCTACTATCTGCTGACAGTGCATGATATTTATAATATTCCTTACTTCCTCCTGTTGACCAACCTGCTATTTTTGCTTTTACCCTCTTTCTAAATCTTTCATCCTCTTCTTCTTTTTCTCTCTCTACTCCATAAAATTCAGCTAAGTTATCAACCGTTGCAAATTTTAGTAAATTGCTCTTTACTGATTCATTTATTCTTTGTCTCAGTAACAATTCCCTCCATGCTGCTACTTCTAATACCTTCATCGCTGGGTCACTTTCTACTAACGCTGAAAAGGTTTCATCTCTACGGACTAACTCTTCTTTCATTCTTGAAAATATTTCCTCGAAATTTGGCTTTTCTACAATATTTAGCTGCTGCATCTTTAAACTACAACCCCATCGAAGCGAATCTTTCTTCCCATTGGCAGATACAATCCTTCTAGACCAAGCGTCACTTTTCCTTCTTTTACTCCTTCAACTTTTACTTTTTCTAACTTAAACCTCTTTTCCCATTTTTCCAAAGCTTCTGCAGTTGCCGCATATATCTCAAGTGTTAAATCTCTATTTATTGGCTTATCCACTAACTCAAATAATCTCGACCCATAATCCCTTCTCATGATCCTACTGTTAACAGGAGTGGTCAGTACACCTACGACAATGTTGCCAACAATTTAAAACTTGAAAAAAGTATTTCCAGAAAACTTTTATGTCCAAAAGTAAGAGCTCCATTTATTTATGACGCTAATGACGAACTAATTATCAGCTTTAATGTAGTGGATTAATAATGAGCATATTATTTAAATGGAATGTTATGAACAGTAAAGAAAGATTTGCCATACGAGTTAGTTATGAACCTGATAGGTTGGCAGAGGTATATTTATTAGACGCCTACACAAAATTAATGCCAGTGCTAAAGTATTCAGTAAATGCAAATAAAAAAGAACTTCAAGGAGGATCAAATGTTAACAGTAAGCTTATATGCAAGAGTTTCTTCAGAAAAACAAGTACAAGAGAATACGATTGCAAGTCAACTTTCAGCTTTAGAAAATAAAATTAAAGCAGATGGGCATGAATTGCTAGATGAACATAAATTCGTTGATAATGGCTATAGTGGATCTAATTTAGTTCGTCCTGCCTTAGAAAAATTACGTAATAAAGTAGCAGAAGGTAAAATTGACATAATCTATATTCATTCTCCTGATCGTTTATCGCGTAAATATGCATATCAGATGGTTTTACTTGAAGAATTACAGAAAGCAAAAGTAGAAGTAATTTTTTTAAA
>NZ_QPIP01000144.1 GCF_003344345.1 Wolbachia endosymbiont of Cylisticus convexus
TTCTGATTGTGTAACAGTACACAGATTACAGTTAGTGAATATGTTGAATGGATTGGAAGCATTTTTTGATTTTAAACTACAGTCAACATCCTAGTTCTGTAATTCTTGATATGATTTGGATCAAAAGCACTTTTGGATGTCAGGATACCGAAAATGATATGGAGTAGCTTACGCATTGCAGCTCCCACAATTGCCATATTATGCTTACCCTTCTTCTTTAGTCTTTGGCAAAAACTCACAATGATAGGATTGTGATTCTTGGCTACTATGGCAGGAAAGAAAAGGGCCTTACGTAATGTTTGTGAACCTGATTTACTTAATCTTGGTTTAGAATGTACAGATGAACCTGATGTTATATTTTTCGGTATAACTCCTGTATATGCTGCCAATTGCCTGGCATCTCTAAAAGCTTTTATGTCAGGGATTTCAGCTAAAATAGCCATTGCTGATTCCTCTCCTATTCCTGGAATAGTCAATAGAAGCTGAAAATTTTCCAACAATTCTTTGTGCTGCTTTAATAGTTTGCGTATGGAGTTTTTTATTATTTCTATTTTTTTAACTATATTCGTTGCAACAAGCATTTGCAACTTCTTTAGGCAGTCTCTCTTTTTTTTCTAGGTGGTTATTTACTAATTCTTTTAACGCAACTGAGCAACGATAAAGATGTTTTAATTTTTTCATTTCAGAAGAAGGTGGTGTCCAACGAGTTGGTTCCTGTCTTTGGCAATAATCAGCAATAATTTCTGCATCAGTCTGATCATTCTTTTGTCTTACGAGCTTACTCCTTGTATAAGATTTAATACAATAAGGATTTACAACACTAACAAAATGTCCAGCATTGTGCAGAAATTCAGCCAAAGCTTCGCTATAACAACCACATGCATGACTTTACTTCTTCCACATTATGCTTTTGTAGAAAACTCAGCAGACCTTGAAACCCAAGATCATCGTTCTTAAAGCTCCTTTTCCTAGTTTCACGCTTTTCTTTTTTACTTATGAATGAAAGAAAAACATCAAAGCGATCTTTTGATACATCAATTCCAAGAAAGTTGTTGATCATATATAACCCCATACGTTACCATTTAAAACGAAAAGTAAGGCTAACCTTGTGGATACAGAATTAGAGCCATTTAGGTCTTTCTACGATACCGTCCAGCCTATACTTTTGAGGAGGGAACTCTTATCTTTCTTACAGATTTTATATCTAAGAGGAGAAACAGAGTTCTTCCCTCCTCCACCTAATGCTTAAGCTTAAAACATTAGATGCTTTTTACAAGATACAAGAAGAGAAGCGGTAAAAATTATTTTAGATATTAAACGATAAAATTAGTAATTTATAGACTCTTTAAAAAAAATTATCTTATTTAAGACCAAGATTTCTTAAAAAATAAATATAACAAATAAACCTTAAATGGTTGCTATATTGGGTGTATTCTCTTAACTTGATGCGTATGGTTTATTTAGCACTCCCAAACCAAATAAACAATGCATGGAAGATCGTTTGTTAATGGCACTACCGTACCTATTTCCATAAAGCTATGGAATAAGTGAAAGTGCCTGCATTCGCTGATAAAGCATCAAGATTTTGCATTGCCTGGAAAAAAAGAGCTATTAAATGCAATATGAGATTCTGGTAGTAGACGGAACAGAAACTCCCATAGAGAGAGCAAAAAAAAGCAGAAAAGATTTTTTTCAGGAAAAAAAAGAAACATACAATAAAGACACAAGTAGTTATAGCAAAAGAAAGTAAGAAAATTATATGTACTTCCTTTGCTAACGGTAAACGACATGACTTTAGGATTTTTGAAGAGTCGATGTTATCAAGTTTTAGCTGATAGGGGTATGCAAAAGTTTCATAAAAATGTTCAACTCCCTCATAGGAGATCAAAAAAGCACCCTTTACCAAAAGACAAAAAAGCAGAGAACTTTCTAGCCAAAGAGTTGTAGTTATTGGTTTACTTAAGCGATTTAAAATAATTTCAGACAGGTATAGAAATAGACGAAGGCGTTTCGGTTTACGGTTTTGCCTCTTTCTATAATTTTGAGCTGCTTCCTTAGGTTATGCAAGAAGTCTAATGTCATTCTAGTGTTTAACATACATCTGTATGTAGTTACACACAGCTGTACGAACATACAAATTGACTCTTGACCATGATTTAAAATCATTTCCCGGAACGATTTATGATCCGAAAATCCTTCTGCCTGAGTACATAAATTAAGCAATTTTGCGAATCTTCCATCTGTTGAAATAGTGCATTTTATCATATTTTTCTCACAATATTTTGCGTTTCTGCAGGGAATACCAAGATGTAGTAATTTACTTGATAGCTGAAGTGTAGTTATCAGCAACTTTCGTTGATTTTCCGGAACTCTGCAACACGAACGAAAAAATCTTCTCAAAATACTTGACAGGTATTGTTTTTAAGCGGCTTGCTACCGATGAATGGCGAGTATCTATATTGAACATTCTACGATAATTTTCCTCGATTATCCGCAAACTCAGCTCATTTTTCTCCAGTATGCTATAGAGCAACAAATTGAAAACGTTTTCTCCAGTCAGCTTGCTAACCCTATAATCAACACCAACTGCCTCACCTATTTTCTCTAGCTCTTTTCTAGGCAATTTTGATATTATTTCTTTGTAGTAGAACATCACATATCCCAAATTTCCACAATATTC
>NZ_QPIP01000145.1 GCF_003344345.1 Wolbachia endosymbiont of Cylisticus convexus
GTCAACTGATTATTTCACTAAATCACCATTAAATGGTTGATTATTTTTTAAAATACCAAAAACCACATGCATTAATTTTCTCATTAATGCGACAATTATTACCATTGGACATTTTCCTTTACTTGCTAAACGTTGGCAAAACTTTTGAAAGTGAGAATTATGATTCTTGACTACTATAGCTGGCATATAAAGAGTTTTGCGAATACGTTCCGACCCTATTTTACATATTCTACTTTTTTTACTGACAGATGAACCTGATTGGTAATATTCAGGATTTAGACCGGCAAAGGCTGTAAATTGTCTAGCATTATCAAAATTATCAACAGATGGCATTTCTGCAACGATAGCAACAGCAGTAAGATGTCCTATACCTTTTACAGTCTTGATGTTTTCTATCATATTTTTTAGGTGTGAATGGTTATTAACATGCTCACAAATCTCTTTTTCTATAGCAGAAATTTCTGTTTCTATTGTAGCAACTACTTCAAGTATGGCTTGCTTACAACGGGAATTCATATTTCAAGCGATTCATCTGTTGTAACTTGTCGTCTTTAAATGCTTGCAAACAACGATAGAGATCTCTTAAACGCTTGACTTCAGTAGGAGCAGGTTTCCAAAGATTAGGTTTATTAGCAATACAAAACCTAGCAATCATGGCAGCATCTGACTTATCTGTTTTGTTTCTGAGTAGCTCACTTTTGCCAAAAGCCTTGATTTGAGCAGGGTTTACCACACTTACATTATGTCCAAGGTCATACATAAAAATAACTATATCTTCACTGTAACAACCAGTCGCTTCTAGGCACAGATGAATAAGGACTGCTCCGTGATTATTACACCAAGCTTTTCAAAACCTTCCTTGTTATTGTGAAAAACTTTATGTCGTTCTTTGTTGTCTATCAATAAACAAGCATCAAGTTTCTTTTTAGAAATGTCTACACCTAAAATAGCATTGACTTGCATAAAATTTCCTCTAGGACTATAACGAATTGAGAGTTTAGACCAACCTTGTAATACGGGATATAATTCCAAAGATACTGTTCAGTCTTTTAACTCTATATGGGAAGGGAGCAAAATCTTTTTGTCAGCCTTTTTGGCATAAGTAATCTATCGGCTTCACCTTCCCTGCAAGACATTTTAGCTACAATGCCCTACTCCTTGAAGATACAAGTAATCTGTTCAGCCGGATATGGTGGTGTAAACTCAAAGTCAAAAGATACTTTCCCGCTTGCACTATTTGCCGGTGTATTGAGTTCGGGAGTTGCATAACATTTTCCACTGATAATTGCTCCTTGCGCTTTTAAACTTGCAAGGTAAGAATTCACCCCCTCAATCACATCATCTATATAAGTTTTGGTAATATTGCGATCAACTGCCCATAAATGAGCTCGAAGTAGACTGTCGTTAATTAAATCTGCAGTACGCCTCACTGATAGAAAAGCCCATTTCGAATCGCTTGAACATGTTCTATTTCCCCAAAGCCTATAGCCATTTTGATGAATTATCGTTGTTACTTCATTTTCATTCAAGTGGTTTGCTCTACAATTTGTATTACCGAGCGTAAAATCAATAGGCCTGCTTGTTCCAACAATGCCATTTATCTCTTTATTTGAAGGTGAATGCCAGAAGCCTTGCTCGCTGTCTATCTTAGCTATTAAACCAGCTACAAATGGACTCGATGGCAAGATTTCTTCTTTTCCTTCAATAAATAACTTAATCCATGGATCAACGACGTAAACTCTTGAGCTGCCGATGCTCTTTCGCCATTTTATTGCTTCTTCATCATTAGTATTTGGTCCATCTGCTACTATTATGCTTCTCAGCTTTTCTGCTATAGGAATTAATGCTGCAACCACTGCATCTTCTGGTAGTTGGTGAGTAAATTGAGGTGCAATTAATATTCTTGGAGCAACATGAACTATGCTTTCACTACTGAGGAATGCTTCTATCCCTTGATACTCTCCAGTCTCTTTATCAACACCGCCAATTATATTCTTCAGCGTCTCTTCTTCTTTTAATTTTGGATCGCTGTTTTCACTTTCTTTAACTCGAATAACTACTACTGTTGCACCAATCTGGGAAAATATTCCATTTATTGCAGAAGGTAAACTGCCACTCTTTCCGAGCTTTGCTGCTTCCTTTAAGCTTCCTGCAACTAACACTGGTTTATTTAGCGGAAATTTTTGCTCATCTGCTTCAGGTGCAGTACCAATTACACCTATCACTGATGATTTAGCTGTACGTACTGTCTTTGCTCCTGAGGTTACCTCAATAACATTTACGCCATGTAAAAATTCTTCAGCCATTTCTTTGTATTTTTTTCCTGAAATCATCTAGCAAAGTCTGTAGCTCATTTTCACTTTTGGCTTCTTCAATCTTTCTTTTGGCTAAATCTTCAAGCTCTTCACATTTAATTATTGCTTTTACTGCTTTTTTCACTTTTTCCTCAATTATTCTTGCCATTTCAATAACCGTAATACCACGGACTTTTGCTAAAGGTTCTATAATTTCTTTATCCTTTTCATCTATAGATTCTGGTGCTGCTAGAATGCTTTTTGCGGCTTCCGCTTGAATCTCATAAGATTTAGCTTTTTGGTGAGAATGACCTGCATATTGGTGAGTATGATTATCATAATAGAAACGCATACTATCAAATGCACAAAGCTTCGCATTATCCAGTAACTCCTTTTGTATATCTTCTTTAGTACGCTGAGCAATTT
>NZ_QPIP01000146.1 GCF_003344345.1 Wolbachia endosymbiont of Cylisticus convexus
GGCTTTGTTGCATCGCTCTTTGGATAGTAGATAATGTATAATAAATTCATGAAGCTATCTCAAATTTAGCGACGCCAATTTCAATAAATTTATTGAGTAAGTAGCATTTTATTAGCAATTCTTTTTCACGATTTACTTCGGATTTATTTCTAAAGCTAAACCCAAATGTTTGTTTTAGTCGCGAAAAAAAAACCTCAATATATGACCTCTTTCCATAATTTACTTTTTCTTTCCACTTCTTCATACCATCTTCATTATGTAATTTGATTAACCTAATAGCAGTGTTCCTATCAGACATGTAGTCTATTTTTAAATGCTCTGCTGCACAGGTTTTTGGTAGAATTTTTGCTTTTATATTATATTCTTTGCATAATTTATAAAGCTTATGCCTATCGTACGCCCTATCGGCATATAGTACTTTTACGACATGCTGAAAATCAACTTTTTTTAGCAGATCACAAGTGATCAGAGTAGACACCGTTACTGTATTTTACAGCTATGGCGTTTTTGCTATTTATATTCAACATTACATGCAATTTTCTTGTCTGTTCATAGCTGCGATACTTTCTATCTTTACTATTTTCCTTACTGTGACCAGGGGTATTATTATAAATACTGATACTTGTACTGTCTATGGCAATTTCAATATCTTCCATATTGTTTTTGTCAACTCTGCAATCATTGATCTTAATATTGAGTTTTTTAAACCTTCTTGAAGCCTGCGAATAGCTAATGACTGCTAAGCCTTTTCCTACTTGCTGCAAATATCCTTTTATAAACCCTACCGTTTGTCTTAAGCCAATTCTAAAGAGACTAGCGACTATATGCACTAAAATCACAACTTTATCACTGTAAATATTGTTGCCACCGAACACTTTTGGACCATGTTCGTACCAATTTTCTATTAATAAAATGAAAAATATTTCCTCTTTCTTGGAGAAATTTGTTATATTCATTGCAGTTACTGACTTTCATTTGCTGTGGCATATTTTTTCTTCAATGGTTAAATGGCTATTCTATAATGAATTTTGTCAGTAACTGCCAGTTCTTTTCTCTTGAGTGATGCAACAAAGCCACTGGAATCCAGAAAACTTAATTTAAAAAAGTTGTTATCCCAGTACTTCCTCTTTTGTCATCCCAGTCTGGAATCCAGTTAAATTTACGAGTGTAAAAGTAATACAACGTTTGATGATGATGGAAAAATGGATTCCAGCGTCACGCGCTGGAATGACATCGTCTTGAATGGAAACCAGTGCGTAATGCACCAAGGGGGTGTTATGCAAGCAGCCCTTTCGATCAGCGCGTGACACTAGAATCTAGAAAGTTTATATTAACAAGTTGTCATTCCAGTGCGTGACACTGGAATCCAGAAGGTTTATATTAACAAGTTGTCATGCCAGTGTCAAGCACACAGCTGTACGAACATTGCTTATGGAAAAGAAGAAAGGTAATAATCGTAGACTTTTTCTGAATCACCACCGCAATATTCAATGACAGATTTCGAGTCTAAGTTCGTTCATAAAAGCTCTCCTTGTAAACTTGTAACTCTTGATTTCGCTGCGTTTCCTGTATTCCGTTAATAGAACAGAGGCAATGAGAATCATGTACAACGTGACCAAAATTGTATTTTTACTATACCCGAGAAAATGTTTTGCATTGAGCTCCTGCTTGATCAATCTAAAAAAAATTTCTATCGATCAGCGCTTTTTGTAAAGAGTGCAAATCTCTTCAGCAGACATTTCGTAAATATTGGTTAAAAATGTGAGAATCTCACCACTTTCTTGGTTTTTTGCTTTAATGAGCCTGATTTCAAACGACAAAAATCTTGAACCATCTTGCCCTAACTGGACTACCATATCTTCTATCAGTTCGAGCGTTTCTGTTTGTATACCTGCAATTTTTGTGTGAATACGAACTATTTTATAACGAATATTGTCGTTGCCACGAGTGACAAAATGTATATCTTTTTTTAAAAATTCTTCAAAAGCTGCACGTTTTTGTAGCCCACGGTCGAATATACAAATTGACTCTTGACCATGATTTAAAATCATTTCCCGGAACGATTTATGATCCGAAAATCCTTCTGCCTGAGTACATAAATTAAGCAATTTTGCGAATCTTCCATCTGTTGAAATAGTGCATTTTATCATATTTTTCTCACAATATTTTGCGTTTCTGCAGGGAATACCAAGATGTAGTAATTTACTTGATAGCTGAAGTGTAGTTATCAGCAACTTTCGTTGATTTTCCGGAACTCTGCAACACGAACGAAAAAATCTTCTCAAAATACTTGACAGGTTAAGCGGCTTGCTACCGATGAATGGCGAGTATCTATATTGAACATTCTATGATAATTTTCCTCGATTGTCCTCAAACTCAGCTCATTTTTCTCCAGTATGCTATAGAGCAACAAATTGAAAACGTTTTCTCCAGTCAGCTTGCTAACCCTAT
>NZ_QPIP01000147.1 GCF_003344345.1 Wolbachia endosymbiont of Cylisticus convexus
CAGCGAGTATAAGTAAAAATCATCTTTAATATGCTGACCATCTTTATTATATTTGTGTACTTCATAATAAAAGTTATCATCAACAAATTCTGAATCATTATTGAAAAAATCTATAAAATCTGTCATGATGTTAGCCTCTTTTATTAATAAACTACTAATAGTGTAACTAATATTTTTATATAAGTCAATATAAGTTAATTTATTAACTAAAATTTTGAACTAAACTCATAAGTAACTTGTCATTCCTTGCTGGAAAGATTTTCCTGCTTTTAACTATTTGTTAACATGTATCAAGATCTTCGCTATTTTATGTTAATATCCTTACATATTTGAGTATAAGTTTCTGTGAGCATTATTTATAAACGTTACAACACTAATCCATAAAACTTCTCTAATTGCTCACTCCATAGCATCGGTATTTCTCTTTTGAGCTTCCTCCATAACACAAGAAAAACTAACCTCTTTTTCAGCCAATGCCAGGCTAGTTTTTCTTTCAATTCTTAATTTGTTTTCAACTTGAATTATCATTTCCTATTGAAACAATGTTTATGGAATCACTCAAATCATACTACACTACACCAACTTGATCAGATAATAAGCACTTCCTCTTGCATAATTACTGGTGATCCATTTTCCGGCTCTATAAGGCACTTAAGTTTCTCTAATTCTGTATTATATTCAAGGCATCCAAGCTTTGCTGATATCAATTCAGCTTGCTCCATACACATAAGCTCCTGTAGATCTGGCTCCTCTGCCATTTTTGCCTGCTTAAAACAAGATTCTATTTCCTCTCTAAGTAGTTCTTTGCCTTTTAAAAAAGTTATTTTACTCATATAATCCTCTATTTGAAAAAAGCAAGTTATACAATAAAGTAACTAAAATAATCTAAATTCTTGCGTCATACTTACAGCTCTTTTTATTAACACTGCTTTATTTCCTAACCTATTCTTTGCACTTCGAATAAACTACTGTTAAAGGTTTAACCATAAAACTTCTCCAGTTGGTCACTCCACAGCATCGGTATTTCCTTCAAATCAGCTAACTTTAAACCCCTTGGCTGTCTCCCATTTACTATGTCTTCTTTAATTTTTGGTGCTAAATAATTTAACCTTAAAATTTGCTGTATACGTCTTGTACCTATATTAATTTTGGCACTCAGCTCCTTCACACTTCCATATTTTCCCTTTTCTAGCTGACGTTTCCACAGGTGGGCTCTTACCACTGCTTTCAGTAACGCATTATTTGTTTTGCCTTCTGGCTCTACTACTGTGCATTTCTTTCCTTTCTTCTTTAAATTCATTGATATAAATTTTTCCTCTGATTCAGAACATATTTCTATTCCATCTTCTTTTACCATTACTCCCTTTATTAATTTCTTCACTACTTCTTTCTGCTTTCCAAAACTTAAATTTTTCCACTCTTCTGCTTTTTCTCCCCATTTTTCATATAAGCGTTCGGCTCTTTTCATCACTTCTTTTTCCACTTCTCCCGCTACTATAGTTCTGTTTATTGATTCACAACCTTTTCCTCTTAAATGATTGTTGCATACGTAATATCGGTACCTTTTATTCTCTTTTTTTGCATACGTCAGTGTCATGTTTACTTCACAACTCTTGCACTTAATTATTCCCCTAAGCAACGCCTCCTCATATCTTGCTTTTCGGTACGGCTGATCCTTTATCAACTCTTGTGCTTTTTTCCATTTTTCCTCTTCTATTATTGCTTCATGTTTTCCTTCATACTCTTTCTCATAATGTCTAATTTTTCCAGTATATATTGGATTTGTTATTATCCTCCTCACCGTTGCCTTTTTAAAGATATCTGATTTTGTTCTGTAACCTTGACTATTCAACTCCCTTGACAATTCTGCCATTGACTTCAGCTCCAAATATCTTTCAAATATATGCTTCACTGTCCTTGCTTCTTTTTCATTTATTATTAATTCTTTATCTTTTACATCATACCCTAGCGGCAAAGTTCCTCCCATCCATAATCCTTGCTCTTTTGATGTTGCTATTTTATTTTTTACCCTTTCTACAATCATTTCTCTTTCTAGTTGTGCTGCTCCTGATAATACCGTTTGTACGAACTTTCCCATTGGCGTATTATTGTCAAATATCTGCGTTACTGCTACAAAATTTACTCGGTGCCTTCTAAAAAATGATGTTACATCTATACTGTCGGGAATGTTCAAAAAAGTGTGTCAAACCGAAAAAAAGTAATTTATATCAATTTAAAAATGGAGGTTTGACAATGAGTCAAAAAGTAGTAAACAGAACTAACGGATTGGTAGATTATAAAGAGTTGGAAACAAATATCCTGTCGTCTATACGAGAAGGAAGACCGTTGACAGGAAAGGAGGGAGCATTAACACCATTTATAAAAAAGCTGCTGGAGGCGAGTCTAGAAGGTGAAATAGAAAACCATTTATTAGCTGAAAGTGAAGAAAATAATCGCAGAAATGGGAGGAATGGAAAGACTTTACGTACAAGTGCAGGTTCATTTGAGCTGTTAACGCCAAGAGATAGAGAAGGAAGTTTTGAGCCGCAAATAGTCAAAAAAAGGCAAACAAGCTTACATCCAGAGCTTGAAACGAAGATTTTGAGCACATTTGCCAGTGGTATGAGCTATAGAGATATAGCGTCACACGTTGAGGAAATTTATGATCACAAAATATCGGTAGCAGAGATATCAAGTATTACCGACAAATTACTGCCTATAATCAATGAATGGCGTAGTCGTCCACTGCAATCAGTATACCCGATAGTATTTATGGATGGGATGTTCTTTAAGGTCAAGGAGGATGGACATTGCGTAAGTAAATGTATGTACAATATATTGGGCATAGACCAAAATGGCAGAAAAGAAGTCCTGGGCTTTTATTTGGCTGAAAGTGAAGGAGCTAACTTTTGGTTGGAAGTGCTAAATAACCTCAAAGAAAGAGGAGTAGAAGATATTCTGATTGCATGTGTAGATGGGCTAAAAAGCTTTCCTGCAGCCATCAACAGTGTATTTCCCAGTGCAGAAGTGCAGCTATGTATAGTACACCAAATAAGAAATTCTCTGAAATATGTATCCAGT
>NZ_QPIP01000148.1 GCF_003344345.1 Wolbachia endosymbiont of Cylisticus convexus
GGATTAAGTACTCTAATAAAACCATCTTCCGTCTTTTTGGCAACTACTGCACCAAGCTTAAGATTTTGACCTTTAGCTACTGTTATTTGGTCTCTTGAATATAGATTTGAAACTTCGTATTTCAGAAGATCCCCAAGGTTATTTTGTTCTGTTATAGTACTCATTTTGCTTTTCCCCTTTATTTTTTACTTTTGTTATACTACGAATATTCTAAATGCCAGATTGTGCACGACTTCTTGCTACCTGCATCATTAAATCTTCTGACGAATTCTTTGGTAATGTGCTTAAAATTTCAGTCTTCATTGTTCGTTCTGCAAGTATCGACATTAATATTTCTTGTGCTTGTTTGCTGCTAACATTCTGCTCTATAAATTCTCCTATTTTCTCTGGCATTCGTGATAAGTTGCATAAACGTATTAATTCAAGAACTTCAGCATGATAACTGTCATTTTTGATTTTATTAGTTAAATTATCAGTTTCTAGGTCAGTTGTAGTTTGTTCATTCATAGTAATACTCCTGTTTTTATTAATAGATGAAAGAATTGTCATTCCGTCTGCAAGGCCTATTTCTACTGCTTTCTCCCCAAAATATAGCCCTGCCTCTGTTGATCGAATCTTTTCAATTGAAAGACCTCTGTTCCTTGCTATTAGCTGCAAAAACATTTCATATAGTCGATCTACTTCTTTTTGTAAGCTTTCCAGACTTTCAGACGTCATTGGCTCATGTGGGTTTAAATCATTCTTTCGACTACCAGCAAAGATTGTGGTGTACTTAATACCTTGCTTTTCATCAAATCTACTTTGATCTATATGACTTGCTATTACTCCAATACTGCCAACACCAGAAGTTCTGCTCACAAATACCTTCTCAGCGCTTGAAGCTATAGCATATGCAGCAGAGTATGCATCATCATTTGCTATCGCTATTATCCTCTTTTTTGCTCTTGATTCATAAATAAAATCAGCTAGGTCAAAGACACCGTTTACTTCCCCTCCTGGACTGTCTATGTCAAGTAGAATCGTCTCTATGCTTTTATCTTCTAAAGCACTCTCTATCTCTTCATGAATATTTTCATACGAAGTCATGTCTAAAATATGATCAAAAGCTTCTGTTTTTTTTGTCAAAACTCCATAAATACGTATTATTGCTATTCCTTTTGGGTTTATATGAAAATGCTTTAAATTCTTAAAGATAGGTTGTTTGCTGTTATATAATGATAGTAGTTCAAAGCTTCTTCTCTCTACCATTATTGGTTTATTTATCCACATCACCTTCCTCCCCTTATTGTACTTTATGGCACATTAACGTCACAATCGAAACAAAGTCCAAAAGAATTAGCACGCTTTTGATCTTCTGCTATTTCTTGGTCAATTTCTTCTACATCGTAACCCATTTCTGATACTACTTCTGAGCGGCTCTTGAAGCCATTTCTTACCGCCATTTGCTGTGCTTGCTGATCTTTTAGCGGATCCACCCAATCAAATCCCTGTGGTATCCATTTTACTTCTTCTTTCGCTGCTTTTACTACTTTTTCATCTATACTCAGTTCTCCACAAAGCACTGCTAATTCTAGCCATCTACTCCATACTGGTCTGCAAAATTGAAATACTATAGTGTTGTGTTGCAGCATAGCACATCGACGACGAAACTCTATCAGCCCTGCTCGAATGGATGAATAATTAACAC
>NZ_QPIP01000149.1 GCF_003344345.1 Wolbachia endosymbiont of Cylisticus convexus
AAACAAGACTTGATCTGACACTTTAGAAAAGTAAGTTATAAAATAATAAAAGAAAGGAGTGTTAGATATGAGTACAATACAAGCAAAAATACTAAAACCAAAGTTAGGGTTATTAGAGCTAGCAAAACAATTAGGAAATGTATCTCAAGCGTATGGGCTACTCAAGAGATACGTTTTATCGATTCAAGGAATTATATGAAAATGGAGGAGAAGAAGCACTGCATGAGATAAGTAAGAAAAAATCACTTATGGCAAACAGAGTTTCCGAAGACATAGAAAGAGCAGATCGCAACAGAATTTCCAGCATATGGACAATAAAGAGCTGCAAATGAGCTGAGAAAAAGGGATTTCCGAAGGTGGTTGTATGGCTAAGAAACGATATTGAAACGTTCAAAAAAAGACTTAAAGCTCTTGAAGCGAAGGTTGCACAAGATGGCATAATTTTAACTGAAGAGCAACTTGCAGCTTTAGAGAAAGTGAAAGAACAAAGATGGTGAAATTGAAACACTGGTTACTTAGGTTCTCAAGACACTTATTATGTAGAAGGGTATAGGACCAGCAAACTTTTATTGATACCTATTCAAGGGTTGCTATGGCAAAGCTTTATACAGACAAAACTGCAATTACTGCTGCAGATCTTCTTAATGATAGAGTCATACCATTCTTTGATGGACAAAAGTACCATTATCCCGCATTTTGACTGATAGGGGTACGGAATACTGTGGCAAACCAGAAAATCACGCTTATCAGCTATATTTAGGAATTGAAAACATTGATCATTCAAGAACTAACCCCACAAACTAATGGCATATGTGAGAGGTTTCATAGAACTATGCAAGATGAGTGTTACAATATTATCTTTAGAAAGAAAATCTACAGTTCTTTGGAAGATTTGCAGATAGATGTTGATCATTGGTTGCGTTCTTACAATGAGACAAGACCTCATTCAGGTAAATATTGCTATGGCAAAACACCGATGCAGACTTTTCTTGATAGCAAACATATTGCTTTTCAGAAAAATATTAGTAGCATCAAACAAGAGACTGATATTAGTTTTAACTACCTCAATCCTTCTGTCAGTTAATTCTTGCCTGTCAGATTAAGTTGTGTCTAGTACACATCAGCTTTACTACGCTCGTTACCTTACGCAGCATAGTGGTCTGTTCCAAACTGCTGGCTAAGCTCTGTCTGGATTGACCAACTGTACTCTAAGCGCTTCTCTTGGCGCACCCATATTTACCTCACATAACCTATTATAATAATAGCATTTTCCAAATTGAAAGTCAAGAATTTCAGATAACATAAACTACACATCTACAGAAGCGTCTCTGAATCTTAAGACACTATGCTTTTTATTACATTCCCATAAACTATTGATATACTTGGTAGTTTTCGCTTTAATAACTGCTTGTTAATGGCAGAATGTATACGATTAACTATTTTAGATGTGTTCTTTGCATCACAGTTAATCAAAATAAAAAGTACCTTATTCTCATCAATACATCCTAGAAAATCATCACTACGGCAATTTTGATAGAAATGTTCTATGATAATTTTTAGTGCATCGTTTGCCTCGTCACAGCTACTATTTAAGCCTATTATTCCTATAACTGCAGTAATTTGGTATTGAAAAGCAAAACTCAATAGAACATATAACTCCAAAATAGTGGACTCATTGTTTGGTATATCAAACAAGTTATGTTTTTCATATTTTTTACCCATCAGATATTTATCCCTAAATATTCTTAACTTATGAAGCAGGCTAATGTCACGTATCAATAGCTCATAATTAATCTTGCTATTAGTAAATTGCGTTGTGCGAAAAACTTTTACCTTTGTTTTTACATCTTCTCCTTTAGCGTCAATTAAGGAAAAACCTATCACTTTTGGCAATATATCCGGCAAATCGCGTCCATCTTCAGTATACTCTAAATAGCTTTTCACATCGTCGGCTGCTCTTGTACTCAAAATATTGATTAACGGCTTATTAAGTAAATTGTCTTCTTCATATTTTAATAAATCCCTTGCGGCTTGATTGAGTCCCGAGATTAACACGTTTTTTTTCTTATTATCCTGACAAACAGATATCACAGCATCATCTTTCCTTCTTGCAGCTATAAAATCTTCCATGCCTTCATTCTATATAACGTGTGTATAAGTATAATAAGATTGTATTAAAATTCATTTACCCATTAATATACTTAATTAGGTATGGATAAACATTAGGAGAGTAGACCAGTGGAACTTCCCCACCAGTCTCTCGCAAAACTGTACGTAAACCTCTCAGCTTATACAGCTTCCATTATTCAGCCTTTTGATCTAACCCTAGTGTCCAGTGATAGAAAATATCCGGAGACCTCTTTCTCACCTTTCCTAGAAATTGTCTTGCTAGTCTTCCGTGACCCCTGAGTCTCTTATATTTCCTTTTGACCCACTTTTCTAGATGCCGCTCTACATTCTTTAGAGATTTGTAGACCTCAGTTCTGTAAAATTTGCCATAGTACTGATACCAGCCTCTGACTATTGGATTTACTTTCTCTGACATCCCCTCTAATGTTATATGCGTATTTCTTAGCATTTTCCATGATCTTATGGTTGTAGTAATCTTTTTCTTGGCCTTGTTGCTAATTGCTGGGAGAAATGAAACAAAATGCTTCCCTATTTTATTTCTTGCTAACCTGGGTCTGAATGTGTAACCCAGAAAATCAAAA